>JAFGDN010000044.1 GCA_016932095.1 Sedimentisphaerales bacterium | reverse complement strand
CAATATAAAAAATAGAAACGATATACTTAGCGTTATCGACGCGGCGAAAATGCACAAAACCGCGATTCGTATCGGCGTCAATGAGGCCAGCATAAGGGATTTGAAAAAGGCCGACGTTGCCCCTGAAAAGCGTGTGGCGCTGATGCTTAAAGAAATGAAAAGCTGCGTCCGGCTGTTCGAGGGGCGGGGCTTTAACCAAATTGTCTTAAGCGCGAAATCCAGCGATACGATTCGCACCATCGAAATCAACAGGCGAATAGCCGATTGTTTCGATTACCCGATTCATCTGGGACTGACGCACGCGGGACTGCCTGAGGACGCCTGCATCCCGTCGGCTGTTACGTTAGGCACGCTTTTGGCCGAAGGCATCGGCGACACGATTCGCGTCAGCGCCGCGGGCGCTCCCGTCATCGAGACCCAAATCGCCAAACAAATTTTAATTTCGCTGGGCCTGTTTCCGCAGCCGAAACTGCGATTGATTGTCTGCCCGACGTGCGCCCGGGCGCAAATCGACATAGTAAAACTGGCCCGCAGGGTAAAAGAGGCGGTGGAACCACAGATTTCACAGATTACACAGAAGAACCTGCGAATCGCTGTGATGGGCTGCATCGTCAACGGGCCGGGGGAGGCGGCCGATGCAGATTTGGCGGTATGCGCGGCGAAAAACAAGGCGTTCATTTACCGCAAAGGCAAAAAAATCGCAACCGTCGCGGAAAACCGGATTATACCGACGATGATGAAACTACTGAAAAATATATGACCACTTCTACAACGCTGATAAAAACTCTGATAACCCGCTGCATCCTCGTTGTAATACTGGCGATTGCCTTTGGGTATATCGAGGCGGCGGTGGTTGTGTATCTGAGGCAGATTTTTCATCCGGCCGGCTTCGATTTTCCGTTGCTGCCCTTCGGCCTTACCGAGACCGCGGGCAAAATGCTCCTCGTCGAAATCGGCAGGGAGGCCGCGACGCTCGTTCTAATACTCAGCGCCTGTTTACTGATTGGTCAAAATCGCCGAGAGCGCCTTGCTTACTTTCTTATAATCTTCGCCGTCTGGGACATATTCTATTACGTTTTTCTGAAGCTCATCCTCGGCTGGCCGGCGTCGATAACGGACTGGGACGTCTTGTTTTTAATCCCCGTGCCCTGGGCGGGGCCGGTGCTTGCGCCGGTAATCGTATCGGTAATAATGCTCGTTTTCGCGGGTGTTACCGTTTATCGCGACTGGGCGGGAAGGCCGATTATCACGGATTCTTGGGACTGGCTGGGCTTCTCTATTGCCGCGCTGGTAATCGTCGCATCGTTTTGCAACGCCGGCCGGTTTATGCAATCGGCCGATTTTGCAACGCATTTTTCATGGACGTTTTTCGGCGCGGGTGTATTGGGCGCTGCCGTGTTATTTGCGAAATGCGTTTACAAAAAAGAATCCCCAGGCAAACCTGGGGGCTGAAAAGTCAATAAACCGGCCTGATTCGATTTTTATTGACCGCCGAAACTTTCGAATTTGCCGAAAATCATTTTGCCGGCGGATGTCTGCAGGGAGCTGGTAACCGTCAGCACAATTTCCTTTCCGATTCTGTTTCTCGCCTCTTCGACAACGACCATAGTGCCGTCGTCGAGGTATCCGACGCCCTGCTGCGGCTCTTCGCCGGGTTTTATGATGCGGACCTTCATACTTTCGCCGGGCAGCGCTATTGTCTTCAGGGAGTTGGCCAAATCATTGATATTGAGGACGTCAACCTCGCGGACTGCGGCTACTTTGCTGAGGTTGTAATCGGTTGTTACGAGCCGGCCGCCGCGTTCCTTGGTAAAGACAATCAGCTTCTGGTCAACCCCTTTGAGACCCTCTTCGTCCGGCAACGGGGTATCGTCGATGGTTATATCGACGCCGGTGTTGGACTGCATTTCCTTGAGGATGTCGAGGCCGCGTCTGCCGCGGTTTCGCTTGAGCTTGTCCGCTGAATCGGATATCAGTTGTATCTCGTTTAGCACAAAGCGAGGAACTATCAGAGGCGCGTCGAAAAGTTTGCTCTTGTACAAATCGGCAATCCGGCCGTCGATTATGGCGGAGGTATCGAGAACAAGGGGGCGTGCGCCTTTGGTCTGCTTGGCAAACTCGACGTATGGAATGACAAAACGAACGTCGTCTTTGGTGCGGATAACAATATTGATTATGAGAAAACAAATGCATATACCGAGCATCCATTTGACTGCCCTGGCCGCTGTTACGGCAAGCTCGATGCGATATATGTCGATAATCATGTCGAACACCTGCGCCAAAGCCCAGCTGATAACAATGCCGACGAGCAGGCCGAAGAAAACGCCCGCCAGAGCGGCAAGGGACTTTTTGGGCGTCAGGAAATCCACAACAAACGCCACCAGCGCCATAATAAGCCCGCTCCAGAGAATTGCGTAAAAGTCGGTTCTCCCGGCGCCCCCTGAAATCTCGGGTAACGTCAGATTAACCAGCAGAACAGCGATAATTATAACTATAAAAAAAGCCCTGAAAATCCAAAGCAACATACCTGTAACCTCCAAAAATATATTTTATTGATAATTTCATCCAGCATATTGCACCAGCATACTTATCGGCATTTTATTGTCAATTTCAAGACCTTTTCATCCGATTCTGTCGGGGCAATGTCGCCGGCTTTGTTCGGCGAATTGCTTATGTATCTTGCAAAAACCGTTCCTTTTGGCCTTTCCACCGAACATTAATCAGCAAATGTAAAATTATCCTTTCGTATCTGAGCCGGCGATTCTAAAATTGTTCTATGCTGTATTTCTGGAGTATCCTGCTTGTTGCCGTAAACGCCTTTTGGCTTATCCTTGTCCCTTTTGCTCTTCCGGGCAACTGGTTAATGGTGATAACCACCGCTTTGTTTGCCTGGTGGCAGTGGGAAAACGGTATTTTCTCCGTTTACACTCTTATCGGTATAACCGTTCTGGCTCTGGCGGGCGAGATTGTCGAATTTTTCGCGGGAGCCGGCGGGGCGAAAAAAGCCGGGGCGGGCTGGCCCGGGGCAATTGCCGCAGTTTTTGGCGCCGTCTTTGGCGCAATCTTCGGGACATTTGTTATCCCGTTATTAGGCACAATCATCGGGGCATGCCTGGGCACCGGGCTTGCCGCCGCAGGAGTTGAAATGGCTATGGGCAAATCCAGCGATGCCTCTCTGCGCTCCGGCCTCGGCGCATCAATGGGGCATCTGGTCGGCTCAATGACCAAACTGACCATCGGCGCGGCCATCTGGCTCATCGTTGCCGTCTCGGCCTTCTGGCCGTAAAGATCTCTTTTTAATACCCCCGTATCACTACATTGACGACGGCTGGCTCGAAGAACACGTTAAATCTTCTTTTTAAGCTGCTCGTAAACGAGCCGCGATTTTGCCTCGTCGCCCAGCAAACCGACCTTGATTGATACCTTCGTCATTCCATCGGTTGTTGAGCTAAGTGTTACGACAATCTTCTTGTCCGCTACGTCACGGCCCACAATCTTGCCTGACATCGAATCCACGCCCTTTTGAATGACCGGCAGTTTTAGCTCATCCATCGCTTTCAATGCAGCGTCATAGACCTTGTCGATGCTTTTCGCCTCAAAGGATTCAAGTGTGCCCATTGAGTATTTGGCGGTTCCGGGAGCTATCCCCTTCGGCTTGGCTCCGCCGTCGGATGATGCACACCCTGCGATGACTATTGTTGAACAAATAAGAAAAATCGCCAGTAACACTTGTCTGCTTCGCATACCAGATTCCTTTCAAAAAAACCGTCCTTTTTACTGTTTACAAGCTATGCTGTTATTATCGGTCAATCGGCCCCATTATCATTACTCAGCCAGCAATGTCCGGGCAATTTTGTCCGCCGCGTTCTGATTGCCAAGCGATTTACAGGCCTGTTTCATTTGCAGGCGGGATTTATCATCCCTCAACAACGGCTCAAGCTCATCCCAGAGCCATTCGCGCCTGTCCTTGTCGTCGCCGACGTCATCAACGATAACGGCGGCGCCGGCGTCAACGAGTTTGCCTGCGTTTAAGTACTGGTGCATATCACTATGGTAAGGATAGGGCATACAAATAGCCGGCACGCCTGAAGCGGCGTATTCGGCGACACTGACTGCGCCGCTTCTGCCGATAACAAGGTCGGCGGCAGCCAACAAGTCAGCCATATCATCCCGGTAATCCAAAACCTTGTGGCTTATCTCTGCGTTTGCGTAGCCGGCCTCGACCTCCTTGATATTTGCACTGCCCGCTAAATGAACAATCTGCCAGCTATTGGCAAAATCGGAAAGTTTTTCCAATAAAGAGCATACCGTCCTGTTTATATTCTGCGACCCGCTCGATGCGCCGGTTATGAGCAGAATTTTTTTATCATTGTCCAGGCCGAGGGCGTCTTTGGCGGTTTGAGGAGCGGGATTATCGAAGGCCGTTCTCAAGGGGCAGCCGGTAGTAATCACCTTTTTTTTATACCTGCCGAAATATTCGGCTGTCTCGTCAAACTGGGTGAAAATCCTGTCTGCCCATCGTGCTATGAGTTTATTGGCCCTGCCGGGGATAAAATCCACGTTGATAAGAGCGAGAGGTATTTTTAACCGATGTGCCGCCCGGCAAACGGGGGCGGCAACGTAACCGCCTACGCCGATTACTACGGGGTTTTGACCCCTGGCAATCGTCTCTGCGGCGATTTTCCTGCTCGATAAAAACAGTTTAACAAAGCGAACAAGCTTATCAGGCCGGGCGGAAAAGCCGATTGCAGGTAAAACTGAATATTCGAAGCCGGCCTTCGACAAAACATGCCTGTCGATGTCGCGTGAGCTGATAAAAAAGTGAATTTTGGCGTCCACGTCGAGCTTGTGTAATTTCTCGGCAACCGCGACCGCCGGATAAATATGTCCTCCTGTTCCTCCCCCGGCGAAGAAAAAAGTTTTCGCTCCCATTACCGGTCATCCCCGAAGCTCATTTGGCCGGCTTTTGACGCTATATTAAGCAACACCCCCACAGCAGCCGCGCTTAAAAGCATACTTGTTCCCCCTGCGCTGACAAACGGCAGCGGCAAGCCCTTTGTCGGCAGGACAACGGTTACCACGCCGATATTCAATGCCGCCTGCACCCCCACCGCCATGACTATACTCGTCGCCAGAAGTTTTCCAAACGGGTCCTGGCAGCGCATTACGACCAGAAACCCGAGCACGAGAAAGACAATAAATAACGCTATCACCGAAGCCGCCCCGACAAAGCCAAGCTCCTCGCTGATTATTGCGAAAATAAAATCGGTCGTGTCTTCGGGTAAATGCCCGTATTTACACACGCCCATTCCCAGGCCCTTGCCGAACAGGCCGCCGGAGCCGATGGCGATAAGCGATTGAGCCGCCTGGTAATTGGCGGACCCCGCCCACCGGTCGTGATTGAGAAACGCCAGAATCCGTATTTTTCTCGTAGGTGATGTAATCACCGCCAATACAAAGCCGACGGCCGCGAAAGGCAGGGGCGCCGCCAAGTGTTTCCAGTCGGCCCCTCCCACGAGCAAAACAAAAAAGCTCAACAGGGCTATCAGTGCGGCAGAACCGAAATCTTCGATAATAACAAGCACGACAACCGTTCCGACAACCAGGCAGGCCGGCACAAAACCCCGCCAGAATGATTTTAACCTTTCCCCGTATTTGATGCAAAAACCGGCAAGGCCGAAAATCACGACCCATTTGGCAAACTCGCTGGGCTGAAAGCTGATTGTCGCAGGCCCCAACGGTATCCGCAGCCAGCGCCTGGCCTGGTTAATCTCGGAGCCGATTCCGGGCAAAAGCACTATAACGAGCAAAATCACGCTGAAAATGAAAAGGTAAGTAATCGGCGACCTTAAAAGCCCCTTTGCCATACTCAGCCGGCGATAATCAACCCTGGCCATAGCCGACATAATCCCTATCGCCAACGGGAAAAACAGCACCTTACGCAGGTTTGTTGATTCGTAAAATTTCTCGAAATTTATCCCCTTGCCGACGTCGACACCCGCCGAAAAGACAAAAATCGTCCCAATCGCCATCAAGGAAACAACCACGAGGGCGATTTTCTCGCCTAATCCGGCGCTATCTTCCACTTCAATTACACCCGTAACTTCCGCCATCGAATTAAAATCCCAAAAAACCACCTTCTGTACTTATTTTTCGGCTTCAAGCGCCTAATCGCACCAAAAAATTTCATCGCCGTAATTATAAGTGAAACTTATGCCATTAACCTGCAATTTTGATTTTATTGAGCAGATTATAAGGGTATAATCCTTTTTTCTGTATCAGCTTACGTTGGCTATAATTACAGGAGCGATATGTTTGAAATCGTCGAAAAACAGACCATCGGGCCGAATGTTACCCGGTATGAGATAAAGGCGCCTCGGATAGCCAAATCACGTAAATGCGGGCAATTTGTGATTGTCCGCTCGTTTGGCCATTCCGAACGCATACCGCTGACAATAGCCGATGTTAACACAACAACAGGAACAATCACGCTTATTGTTCAAAGCGTCGGTAAAAGCACCTCTGAAATGGCGACCCTCAGCAAAGGCGACTCGTTTTGCGACGTTGCGGGGCCGTTAGGCCGGCCAAGCCATATACAAAAATACGGGACGGTTGCCATAATCGGCGGCGGTCTCGGAACAGCAGTCGTTTATCCGCAGGCGGTAGCGTTAAGGCAGGCGGGTAATAAAATAATCAGTATCATCGGGGCAAGAACAAAAGACCTTATGATTTTAGATGACCTGCTCGGCCCAGTCAGCGACAAGCTCATAACTATAACCGACGACGGCTCATCCGGCAAAAAGGGGCTTGTTACCGACGCCCTTCGAGAGCTTATTAACCAGCAGGATAATCAAATCGACGCGGTTTACTGCGCGGGGCCTGTGATTATGATGAAGGCCGTATCGGAACTGACTCGGCCGCTGAATATCCCAACCATCGTCAGTTTGAACCCGATTATGGTCGATGGCACGGGTATGTGCGGGGGCTGCCGGGTTACTGTTGACAACGAACGAAAATTCGCCTGCGTTGACGGCCCGGAATTCGACGGCCATAAGGTCGATTTCGATGAGCTTATGGACCGGCTTAAGACCTATAAAGACCACGAAGGCAAAAAATACGAAGAGCATAAATGCAAACTCCAAAATCTCGGTTAAACGGTTGCGGTTGCGCGGCTCGTAACGGTTACGTCAAATGTATATCGTCGTCAAAGACGCAACCGTCCAACGATTGACGAAACGAGCAGCGCAACCGATAGACGAAAAACGCAACCGCAAGAAGTTGCGAAAAAATAGCAGGACATATTGAGAGTGACTGAAGAACAAAAAAAAATGACGGCCCAAGAACGCCTGGCGATACCGCGTCAGCAAATGCCGCATCGCGACGGTATCGAGCGAAGCAGGGACTTCAAGGAAGTCAACCTCGGGCTGTCGGAACAGGTCGCCATCCGAGAAGCACAGCGCTGCCTTCAATGCAAAAATCCGAAATGCGTTCCCGGATGCCCGGTCGGAATTGATATACCGGGTTTCATCGGGCTTATCGCCAATGGCGATTTTTTAGCGGCTGCCGAGCTTGTCCGTAAGGATAATGACCTGCCGGCGGTAACGGGGCGGGTTTGCCCGCAGGAAATTCAGTGCGAGGCAACCTGTATCAGGTGCAAAAGCGATACGCCCGTCGCCATCGGCTGGCTGGAGCGTTTCGTCGCAGATTACCAGATGCAACATCAAAATCAGACGCCCCTGCCCACGCCATGCAGGGGCAGGCAAGACACCCCCGCTAACAGCTTGCGGGGGCAAGCAAGACCCAAGACCGGCAAAAAGCTTGCCTGTATCGGCTCTGGGCCTGCGGGTATTACCTGCGCAGGCCAGCTTGCAAAATTCGGTTATGACGTAACCATTTTCGAGGCGTTTCACAGGGCCGGCGGCGTGCTAATCTACGGCATACCGGAATTTCGTATGCCTAAATCAGTAGTCAACAGGGAAATCGAGAATCTCAAAGCCCTCGGCGTTACAATCGAAACCAACGTTATCGTAGGCAGGACCGTTACAATACCACAGCTTATGAGTGAAGAGGGCTTCGAGGCGGTCTTTATAGCCGTCGGGGCGGGATTGCCTGAATTTATGAATGTTCCCGGCGAAAACCTCAAGGGCGTGTATTCAGCCAATGAATACCTCACCCGCACCAATCTTATGGAGGCCTACAACCACGACTCGGATACGCCGATTGTCAGGGGAAAGCGCGTCTGCGTCATCGGCGGCGGCAATACCGCTTTGGATGCGGTGCGGACAAGCAAACGCCTCGGCGCAATCGAAAGCACAATCGTCTATCGCCGCAGCAGGGTTGAAATGCCCGCCCGCGTCGAGGAAGTTCACCACGCCGAAGAGGAAAATATCAGGTTCGAGATGCTCGCAGCGCCGGTGGAGGTCCTCGGAACCGACGACGGCTGGGTGCGAGCGATTAAATGTATAAGAATGGAATTAGGCGAGCCGGATGAATCAGGCAGACGCCGGCCGGTTCCAATCCCCGGTTCGGAATTCACAATCGACTGTGATGTCGTTATAGTCGCCATTGGAACAGGCGCAAACCCGCTTCTTACCAGGACAACCCCCGGCCTGAAGCTCAATAAATGGGACTATATCGAAGTCGATGAAAACTTTATGACCAGCATCCCAGGCGTATTTGCCGGCGGCGATATCGTCCGCGGCTCGGCTACCGTCATTTTAGCTATGGGCGACGGCAAAAAGGCCGCCCAGAATATACACAAATTCCTGTCGGCAAAACTATAATCACGCCGCACTTGACCAAACTCGAAATTCCTGCTAATCCTTAATAACATGACAGTTAAATTCAGCCAGATACCGGAAGTTTTAGACGACCTTCGCGCGGGCAAAATGGTCGTTTTAGTTGACGATGAGGACCGCGAAAACGAGGGCGACCTTGTCTGCGCTGCGGAAAGGGTAACGCCTGAAATAATCAATTTTATGGCCAGATTCGGGCGTGGGCTGATTTGCCTGCCTCTGACGGGCGAAAAATGCGATGCTTTGGCGCTTCACCCGCAGGTGGTGGACAATACCGCACGTTTGCATACTGCCTTTACGGTCAGTATCGATGCCGCGGATGGAATCACGACGGGAATAAGCGCCGCTGACCGGGCAAAAACCATTCAAACGGTGCTCGCCGACAACGCCAAACCAGCCGACCTTGCCCGGCCGGGGCACGTCTTTCCCCTTCGAGGCCGCGACGGCGGAGTGCTTATCCGGGCGGGTCAGACCGAAGGGGCGATTGACCTGATGCGGCTGGCGGGGCTTAAACCGGCGGGGGTGATTTGCGAAGTGATGAATGACGACGGCTCTATGGCCCGCGTGCCTCAACTGCTGGAGTTTTGCGTGAAACACAGTATCAAAATCACCTCCATCGCCAAATTAATCGAATATCGCCTCCAGCGGGAAAGTCATATCAAGCGCGTCGAGGCCGTGCATTTACCCACCGATTACGGCGATTTCAAGCTCATCGCCTACGAATCGCTTTCCGCGCCAGAGCCGCACCTGGCCCTGTGCAAGGGAGGAATCGGCGACCTCGACGACTCAGGCAGACCTGTTCCGCACGATGAGCCGGTCCTGGTCCGGGTTCACTCCGAATGTATGACGGGAGACCTGTTTCATTCCCGGCGATGCGAATGCGGCGAACAGCTCATCGCGGCTTTGAAAATGATTGAGCAGGCCGGCAAGGGGGCGTTAGTTTACCTGAGGCAGGAAGGAAGGGGTATCGGGCTTAAAAACAAATTACACGCTTATAAACTCCAGGAACAAGGCCTCGATACAGTTGACGCAAATCTCAAGCTCGGCTTTATGCCCGACAAACGCGATTACGGCATCGGCGCCCAAATCCTGCGCGACCTGGGGCTAAAACAAATTAAAATACTCACCAACAATCCCAAGAAAATCTCGCGCCTGGAGGTTTACGGCATCAAAATTGTCGAGCAAATTCCGCTGGTTACCACCCCCAACCCGCACAATATCGACTACCTGCGCACAAAAAAATACCGGCTGGGGCATATACTTGACGAAGATTTATAATTTACGATTTATGATTTATAATTTAAAGATTACCGGTGCGCAGGGACGAAATAAAAATAATAAATCATAAATAGAAAATAATAAATCGAAGAATGAGAACGATAAGTGTGCTGCTGTTGGCCCTTTCGCCGCTGTTTTACGCCGGCTGTGGGGAACCGAATTCAAATCCGGCCTTTCCGATTGATTTTTCCAGGTCGCAGGATTCCGTTTACTCCCACTTCGGGCCGGCACGAATTGACGTTCTGCCGATAACAACTATTACGTCATCGGCCGGCAGCCCGGGTGAATCGGCCATAAATGTTTACGTCTGCCTTCTCGACTCATTCGATTCCCAAATCAAGGCGCCTGTCACGCTGCGTTTCGAGTTATTTCAATATACCCAGCGTTCAGCCGACCCAAAAGGAAAACGCCTGAATATCTGGCCTGATATCGACCTGACAAACGCGGGAGTTAATAATTCGCACTGGCAGGATTTCCTGCGCGCATACAAGTTTTCTCTTCCTCTGCAGCAGCGAATCACGGGGGAGACCTGTATTATTCAGGCGACCTGCATCTGCCCCACCGGAAAACGCCTGTGGGCGGACTTTTGTATTCGCCCGGCCCGATTACCGTGACTCGTCCCCCACACTTCCTTTTTTGCCGGGCGACGAGTCACGTATTGTCAAACAACGCCTTATAACGGCAAGGGCTCCTCTTCGTCTGGCACAGGAATGTAATCTCTTGACTCCAGCCGCTGGATAATCTCATTAACAACGTCGTCGATAGTGCTTTCATTCACGACGGCATTCATTGTTTGAGCGTAATTCAGAAATGCCATAACAGAACCCTCGCCCATAAGAAGCTGGTTGATGTCGAGCAGCGACCCCCACTGGAGCTGTATGCTGCCGCTCAGCGTAGCGGCCGCGTAAACAGTTACAGAGTTTCTTCTTGAAAAACTCAGGCGTGTATTTCTCAGCGTACCGGTCAAAACCAGGGTAACGCCCTCGCTGGGATTCATTACAAAGACAGCGGCGCTTCCGGACATATTCAAAGAGACGGCTTCATCATATACTTTGTAAACCCTCGCTTCCTGCCCATCTCTGCCGTAAAGCACCAGTGTTGACGCGGTTACATCTCCTGCGGCTTCATCGATTTCCATTACCAGGAAACCGTTTATCGAAGTCCTGTCAAAGCCCTCGACCAGGTTGTCAACCGACCTGGCGGAGCCAAATACGTTGTAATACAGGACGTCGGCTGAGGATACCGAGCATATCCCCAACAACAGCAACAATGCAAACACAGTTAGTAACTTTTTCATTTTTCGCCTCCTTAATCAGTTATTATTATTTCCAAACCAGCCCAATTAGACCAGCTTGCCCATTTATACACATATCGTCTTTCTATAATATAGAAATTAAATCCGTATGCCCTAAATAAAAAACCGTTAAGTAATTTTCTTGGTCCTGTAAAATGCCCGTTTTTAATCCGCCGCATATGGATTAATCCTGGGGATATATAATCACCCTGTCGTGGATAACGGTAACAAGGTCGGCAGCGCCGTCGCCCGTAACGTCGGCGACTTTAAGCTCCCTCGGTTCTACGCCCGTTCCCTGCGGTCTTTCCCGGCGATAGGACTTATCCTCGAATATCTTAAATCTCATGGCCGGGACCGGCTTACCCGAGGAATCCAGTGTCAGTATCTCTATGTGGTTGTGCTTGAATTCGACCATTATTAAATCGACCAGCCCGTCTGAATTTATGTCGCCGGTCGCCAGGTTGCCGTAGGCGCCGTCCTTTATCTTTGTTTCATAACTGAACATCTTTTCAAATTTGCAGCTTACCGCGTCTTTTGGCGAAAGGACTACAGCGAACTTTTCGCCGTCAAACAGCACGATATTTTCGCCTCGTCCGTTCATCAGAGAAGCGAGCATCATCTTAATCCCGCCCGATAAACTCCACGTCCCGACGTCCAGCTCCTTGTCAAAATGATATGCTTTATCGGCGCCGGGTTTAAGAATCTGCAAGCTGCCTTTTTGCCCGTCCAGTAAAAATATTCCCGGTTTATCTTTTGTGCCTTCGTCAAGATGCGTCACGGCAACCGCTGAAATCCGGTTCTCGGGGCTTTTGGCGTTATACTGGTCGATTACCTTCCAGCCGCCGTCGGCAAAAACCAAACTCCTGGCGAAATTATTTTGTGCGATTAAAACCTCCTTACCCGGGCGGCCGTCGACGTCGGCCGCATCAATCGAGCGAGGCGTCGCCTCTTTTAACAAGCTGGTCTGCGCCCTTGGCGAATCGACTACTTCAAACTTACGCGATTCAACCTGGCGAACCAGTATCGGCAGCTCATATTTGACAAAAATAATCGCGTCTTTGCGGCCATCCTGGTCAACATCAAAGACCCTGATACCCTGCGGATTGGCGACAAGGCGTTTCAGCTCAATTTCAGGTATATTATTAGGTTTGATACGTGTCTGTTTCACGTCATAGATTACCCTAAACGACCTCGCGTCATCCTGCGACCGTGCCGCATAAACGCAATCAATTGAACCATCACCGTCAATATCGGCCAGCTCCATCGCCAGCGGCTCGCCCGTCAAATCGACCGCCCGAGGGAACGTCAGTCGCCCGTTTTCAAATTTACTGATGCCAATGGCCTTTTCCCTGACGCTTAATATGCCCACCTCATAGGCGCCGTCGCCGTCAACATCCGCAGCCGACAAGCAATCGGTATCCGATAGCGACGGGAATCTTGACGGCTCCATAAGTCCCACGCCGGCTGCTTGTTGGTAGAAAACCAGCTCCGCGGCGACAGGGTCGCTTATCACAACGTCTGAAAGCCCGTCGCCGTCGCAATCGGCAATCACGAGGTCACGCTTAGCGCTATCCTGACCAGCGGAAAGGGGATAGAATAAAACCTGCCAATCGCCGTCGGTGCCGGTCGCGCTGGTATCGGTTACATACTTATAACAGACCAATCTTTTGCTTACGGCGTCGATAGCGACAAGCTCACTGCCGCCGGGTTGGCCCGGGTCAATATTGGCCGGCTCCGCCGCTAACGGGAACTCCGCAAACAGGCGAATCTCGGGGCCTAACTGATTGGTTTTTTGCCCCAGTCGAACGTGAATGGGGCGTTCCTGCTCATCGGTGTAAATAATGAGGTCGGTTTTGCCGTCGCCGTTTATGTCGCCGGCATCTACCCCGAGAATTTGAGCGGCACTTGCGAATTTTACCGGCTCGGCGAACTGGCCGTCGTCCTTTTGCAGCACTAAATATATGACCTTTCTGCCGGCCACCACCAGGTCTTTGCGGCCGTCGTTATCTATGTCGGCGCATATCAGGGCGTTCCTGCTCGGCAGGGCATCGTCAATATTGATTCTCTTTCTCGGCTGCCAGGCGAGGTCTTTTCTTTTTGCCCCCTGTCTGTCGCCCGGCTTCTGCAACAACACATACAAGCCCCTCGGCTCACCGTAAAACGCCAGGTCAGTCAGCTTATCCCCATTAAGGTGGTCGGCAACCAAACTGTATATCCTTTGCGAGACCGGCAGCGTTTGTTTTTTGAACCGGCTGGGCCCGACAAGGGCATTTATATCGAGGTCATTGGGGTCAACGGCTACTTCCTCCTCTTCCGGCCCGACCTGCTTTTTTTGTAAAAGCAATTCAATACAGGACTTGGCATTATTGGCTAATACAATATCGTTGAGGCCGTCGCCGTCAAAATCGGCTATCTGCAGGTTCTGGATTCCGTAGTCCAGTTTGACTATCTCCAGCTCGGCGAAGCCGTAATATTGTCCGATGTCGTTTGAGTCGGGCTGTTTTGAATCCGCTCGCGTTAGTCCATTGTCGAGATTTTTTACGGGTTTTCCCGCCCCAACAGTAACCGACGACAACAATAACAGGATGATTATGCACTTAATCGTTCGCACCGAATACCTCTAATTAATTGATAATTAGTAATTTAACGTCAATCGTTCGCTGCATCCGTTGTTGACAAACGTCAATCATCAATTATCATTCATCAATTGTCAATACTTTGGCGTCTTGTGATTATCACTTGTTAAAGGGATTTCAATATGGCTGAGAATTATGATTGCATAATTGTAGGGGGCGGCCCGGCGGGTCTTGCGGCTGCGCTTTATACCGCCCGCGACCGGCTCAAAACCCTTATACTTGAAAAATTTATGCCCGGCGGTCAAATCAGCACCACCGACAGAATCGAGAACTACCCGGGTTTCGACCGCGTTGGCGGTATCGAGCTTGTCGAAAAAATGCAAAAACAGGCGGCAGCTTTCGGCGCTGAGATTAAAACCGGCGCAGAAGTAACCGCCCTGAAAAAACTCAACGACGCCTCTTTAGAGGTCGCTTGCGACAAAGATAAATATTTCGCCCGGGCGGTCATACTTTCGCCGGGCAGCGATTATCGCAAGCTCGGCGTTCCCGGCGAAGACAAATTCCGCAACGCAGGCGCCGGCGTAAGCTACTGCGGCACCTGCGACGCGCCATTCTTCAAAGACAAATCCGTCGCAGCCGTCGGCGGCGGCAACACGGCGCTGGAAGATACCCTGCACCTGTGTAAACACGCCGCGAAGGTTGCACTGATTCATCGCAGAGACGAATTCCGGGCGACAAAAGTTCTCCAGGAAGAGCTTCTGGCAAAAGCAAACGAGCCGGGTTCGAATCTGATTATCAAATACAGCACGGTCGCGACCGCCATCGGAGGCGGCGATAAAGTGCAGTCGGTCAAATTGAAAGACCTGAAAACCGGCCGGGAAGAGAATTATCCCTGCGACGGCGTATTTATTTTCATCGGTATGGTTCCCAACACGGGCTTCTTAAAAGATTTTGTCGAGCTCAACAACGCCGGCTATATCAAGTGCGATTGCGCATATCTACGGACAAGCGTGCCGGGGGTTTTTGTGGCGGGCGACTGCCGGGTTGGCGCCGCGATGCAACTGGCCACGGCGGTCGGCGACGGCGTTAACGCCGCTATGGCGCTGAAGCATTATTTCCGCGACCCGAACTGGTGGCATCAGCCGCTTGCGGACGAATTGAAAATCAAGAATTGAGAATTCAGAAAAAATTTACGCTTTTAAATTATTCATTCTAAATTCTCAATTCCAAATTCAAAGCAGCTCTTCAATCGCCGCTGAAAGCTCCTTTTTGCTTGTAAGGCCGACCCATTTCTTCTGAACCTGGCCGCCTTTGAACAGAATGATGGTGGGTATCGCGCTTATGCCGAATTCCATAGCGCTGTCGCGCGCCTCGTCGGTATTGAGCTTGCCGACCTTGGCCTTGCCGGCGTAATCGTTGGCAATCTCCCCGATGATAGGCCCCATCATTATGCACGGCCCGCACCAGGGCGCCCAGAAATCCACGAGCACCGGCTCCTGCGCTTTATGAATAACGTCGTCGAAATCCGCATCGGTCAATTCAAACACGTTCCCAGCCATTGTCGGTCCCTTTCTATATCCTACCTAAGATGCATGCGATTTTATATAGCTGATTCCGCCCTGTCAAATGCAAATTGCTTTTTTACTCCGACTTTTGTGAAGATTCGCCGCCCATCGGCTCAAGCTCTTTTGCTGGTTGTGTGCCGGCCCCTTCAGCCGGTATTTCCACAATCGGTATCAGGGATTGGTTTGGCTGA
Source organism: Sedimentisphaerales bacterium (assembly GCA_016932095.1). Lineage (GTDB taxonomy): Bacteria > Planctomycetota > Phycisphaerae > Sedimentisphaerales > Anaerobacaceae > Fen-1362. The sequence continues at coordinate 46,152 of JAFGDN010000044.1, read as the reverse complement.
GCCGGTTCGGCTTGTTGATTAACCGCCGCCGCTGTTTCAATCGCCAATATGGCTTTTCGCACCGCGACTTCCGCGGGTTCATCGGTCATCGCCCGCAGGTATATCGTCCTGGATGTTTCCGCCTGCTCAGCCGATATGAGCTGCGCTCTTATCAATTCCAGTATCGCCAGAAACAACCCGACTAACGTCAGCCGATTGCCCCGGTTCTCGAAAATACGCTCAAAGCTCATCGTCCCTTCGACCTGCAGCCGGTGCAAAATCTCTATCTGGTAGAGGTCAATCGGTGTATCGTCGGCGATGTTACTTATATCGAATTTCGCGCCGGTGGCCTCCATCAGCTTGTCAAAGGCCTCCAGCAGGTCCCAGACGCTTATCTGGTCAAGGTCAACCGTCGGCTCTGATTCGCCCTTCAACTGCTCTATAACAGTATCGGGCCTGGCAAACTTCTCGCCCTGCTCATCGGCCGCCGCCGCTAAAAGATTGGCGGCGTCTTTGAACCTCTTGTATTCGAGTAATTGCCTTATAAGCTCCTCGCGCGGGTCGGCCAGGTCTTCTGCGCCAAGTTCGGTTCCCTCTGACCTGGGTAAAAGCATTGCGGATTTTATCTGCATCAGCGTCGCCGCCATAACGAGGAAATCGCCAGCTACGTCGATATCGAGCCGCTTGAGCATCTCAATATAGCGAACATACTGGTCGGTGATTTTGGCGATAGGTATGTCGTAAATATCGACCTCTTCCTTGCGAACGAGGTGCAAAAGCAGGTCGAGTGGTCCCGCGAATATCTCAAGATTTACCCGGTAATCAGCCAATTACAGTTCCTCCTCATCCGGCTCGTATGGCTCGTCATCTTCCGTTTCATCCATTACTTCATAATCTTCCGGCTCATAAACCTCCTGCTGCTCCTCAAGTATCTGTCTTGCCTGCTCCGCGTCTGATTCGAGAACCTGCAGCTTGGCGGTGAGCACGGTTGCTGGAAAACCCAGATTGGCGGCGTTTTGGTCCACGACTACGGCCTTTATCCCGAAATCCTCAAGTGCCTGCCTTGCCATTTCCGCCTGCATCGAATCGGCATACTCTGCAATAGTCACAAGCTTATTTTCCATTATATACTCCCGGTCCTATTGCCTCTCCATATCTTTCTGCTTGTCCGGTTGGGCGCTGCTTTCCTGCTCCTTAAGTATCTCTTGCGCCTTAACAACGTCACTTTCGAGAACCTGCAGCTTCGCAGTCATCGGCAGATTTGTAGGCAGCCAAATATCGGTCGCATTCTGTTTCATAACCATTGCCCGTATCCCAAAGTCTCCAAGAAGCTGTCTTGCCAGATCTGCCTGCATCGAATCCGCAAACTCAGCGATGGTTACAACTTTTTCAGCCATAATAATCACCCAAACCGACCGCTCTTCGGGCCTCCATCAGCGTTGCCTGTGCTATAGCTTTTGCTCGCCGGGCGCCTTTTGCCAGTGTTTCTTTGACGTAATCGGGATTCTTTTCAAGCTCAGCCCGCTTTTGTCTGAACGGCTTAAAGTATTCAATGATAATCTCCACAAGCCGTTTCTTGGCCTCGCCATATCCCGTTCCACCTTTACGGTATTTGTCCTCCCATTGTTTCAATTCCTCTTTTGAGGCGACCAATTTCAGAAGCGCAAAGACGTTGCATTTGTCGGGGTCTTTGGGGGCTTCCACAGGCGTCGAATCGGTAACGATTTTCATAATCTTGTTTTTGATGCTCTTTTCCGGCTCGAACAGCTCGATGGTGTTGCCGTAGCTTTTGCTCATTTTACGGCCATCGACTCCAGGCACGACCGCCACCGACTCGATAATGTGGTCGGTGGGCAAAACGAACACCTCGCCGTATGTATTATTGAAATAGCCGGCGATGTCGCGGGTTACCTCGATATGCTGTTTCTGGTCGGCCCCGACGGGAACGACGTTACTTTTATAAATCAGGATGTCCGCCGCCTGCAAAACAGGATAAGCAAAAAGTCCGTGATTAGGGGTAAGCCCCTGGGCAACCTTGTCTTTATAGCTTGTGCAACGGTGCAGAAGTCCCATAGGTGTAACGCAGGATAACAGCCAGGTTAATTCTGTAACCTCCGGCACGTCCGATTGTCTCCAGAAAACGGTCTTTTCCGGGTCAAGCCCCATCGCAAGATAGCTCATAGCAACATCGAGCGTGAAATCGGCGACTTCTTTTGGCGAAGGGTTGCTGGTCAGGGCGTGGAAATCTGCGATGAAATAGAAGCAGTCGTTGCCTTCCTGCATTTTGATATGCTGGCGCATAGCGCCGAAGTAATTGCCTATATGCAGCCGGCCTGATGGCTGTATGCCTGAAAGAACTCTCAAAATCAATCTCCCATTAATAAAAGTGCACAAGAACACAAGAGCAAAAGAGCACAAGCTGCTTGTGCACTTGTGACTTGTGCCCTTGTGCTCTTTTGTAGCGACACAAGCCCCAAAAGTCAAGGTTTTACGTTAAATATCGAATCTTTTCCTTGTGATTGAGGCCTTTATCGGCTATAATATTATCCGAATTGTTATTGGGAGAGTAAAGGGTGTTGTTATGAAAAAGGCCGTTTTAACGTTTTTTGTCTTTATCGTATCAATCCCCCTTTTCGCAGATAACGTCATCGCAGCGGAGTATGTTAGAACATACCAGGTTTCCGCCGGAGCGGATGATGGATATTCATCAGGTTCAACCGCACAGAATATCAGCGGATTGTTGATTATCGGCGACGGGGGCGTTTCAGCGCCCTACTATATGTCCGCGATGCGATTCCGAAACGTGGACATTCCCAGAAGCGCGTTAGTTACATCAGCGACGCTTAAAATTCAATCAACAGACACCGGGCTTAGCGGAAATGTTTACGGGCAGATTCGAAGCGAGGCCTCGGACGACGCCGCTGACTTCAGCTCCCGCTATATCGCCTCGACGCCCCTGAATTCTGCGACGCTCAACTGGGACCATACAAGCACCTGGGCTGCAAATACGTTATATACAAGCCCGAACATCTCAACAGTCTTACAGCCGGTATTGAATCGAACCGGCTGGTATCGAGGCAACGATTTGGCGATTCTTTACAGGACAAGAAGCAACTCGAACCGGACCAGGTCTTTTGTATCTTTTGATACGGCGCCGGCCAACGCTCCCGTGCTTGAAGTAACATATCAGAATTTCAGGATATGGGGGCACGTTCGCACATACGAGGGAACGCCCGTTGAAGGAGTGTCATTTACAGTGCCGCATAGCGACGTTGAACCGACTTTGTCCGATGTGAATGGTTATTATGAGCTGCTGGTGCCCCCTTTGTGGGCAGACCGGCTGGATATCAGCAAAACCGGCTGGTATATTTACCCGGATGCACTTATCTTCAGCGAAACAACTTCCGATTGGAATAATATCGATATCCAGGCCTTTCAGCCGCATATAACAGGTTACGTAAAGAAAGACACCGGTGCGGCGCTCGCCGGAATCCAGATAATAGCCGACGGCGGCTACTCCGGCGTTACCGATGCAGACGGTCACTTCGATGTCCGCGTGCCATACGAGTGGACGGGCACGATAAGACCGGTTAATAGTGAATGGTTATTCACCCCCGGCAACCGATGGCTCAGCTATGTTACTACCAATATAGCCGGAATTGACTTTACAGGATTCCAGCCCACTATATCAGGGCGCATCACAAACCAAAGCGGTAATCCGCGTCAAAACGTTCAGGTCACGACAAGCGACGGCAGGGTCTCGGTTTTAACCGGTCCCGGCGGCGATTACTCTTTTTCAGTCCCGTATCACTGGTCGGGAAGAGTTACTCCGAACCTGTCGCAATGGGGTTTTATTCCCACAGGCAGAGATTACAATGACTTGACGGCAAGCCAGGCCAACCAGGATTTCACCGTTTTTAAGCCCCGAATTAAAGGAACTGTCGCCAGTGAGAATGGCGAACCAATAGAACACGCAGGCATCAGGATGGATGGTTATCTGTGGACATACACTGATTCGAACGGCCGCTATGAATTTCCCGTTGAATACGGCTGGTCAGGCATAATGGAGCCCTTGCTTGACAGTTGGGCGTTCGAGCCGAACCAGCGAACTTATACTAACGTCACTTCCGACTTGAACAACCAGGATTACACAGGACGAAGCGTATTCATTTCCGGTTATGTCAAAGACCGTTTCGGAAATCCGATTACAGGAACAATAACATATCATGTCTCTGATAATCTTTACTATTTTATCTCCCGTGACGATGGTTCCTATCGAGTTAGAGTTCCATATAACTGGTCAGGGACTGTAACGCCAAGTTTAAACAACTTCGGATTAATACCGCCGAACAAGAGTTATACAAATGTTATAAGCGAGATAACAGATCAGAACTATATCGCTTTTCAACCAATCATCAGAGGTCATATAACAATGCTCAGCGGCGGCCCCGCCATAGGTGTAACCGTATCAGCCGGCGCATCGACCACTACCGATACCAACGGTTTTTATGAGATTAAAACATCTTATGGATGGTCTGGAACGATAACACCTAATAAAACAGGCTTATTTTTCAAACCGCCGAACAATATCTACTCCAATATTACTGCAGACCAGAACGGCCAGGATTATATTACAAATACAAATCCTTACGGCTTAGGAAGCGGCACCCCTGAAGACCCATATCAAATCGCGACGGCAGAATCACTTAACACAATCGGCAGCCATCCCGAGGACTTCAACAAATGCTTCCTTTTGACCGCCGATATCGACCTTGTCCAATACTCCGGCTCGCAATTCAAAATCATCGGAAGTTCCTCGAATCCCTTTACCGGTGTCTTCGACGGCAACGGCCATACGATTTCGAATTTCAAATACGCGGCTTCCGGAACAACTTATATCGGATTGTTTGGATATGGCTCGGGCGCGAACTGCTTAATAAAAAATATAATCCTTGCCGAGCCGAATGTAACCGGTTTCAGCCGAATCGGCGCATTAATTGGATATTTGACTGCCGCAACGGTGGAGAACTGCTCCGCGAATAACGTATTTGTCCTGGGAACCGATACCTATAGTTATACCGGCGGACTTGTCGGCTATCAATACTCCGGCAGCATCATCAACTGCAATACCTCAGGTAGCGTAACAGGAGTTTCTTACCTGGGAGGGCTGGTCGGCAGAAGCGGTGGAGTAATTGACTTATGCCATTCCTCCTGTGCCGTAAAAGGAGCGACAGGCGGCGACCGCATCGGCGGCCTGGCGGGACAGAGCGCCGCTATTTCCCGGAGCTTTTCCACAGGCAACGTTCAGGGGAGCGGCTTTTATACAGGCGGTCTAAGCGGCTACAATAACGGCACCATAACAAGCTGCTATTCCACGGCTGATGTCAACGGCACAAATTATGTCGGCGGCCTCACAGGACAGGGCGGCGTAATAACTGATTGCTACGCACGCGGCACTGTAAGCGGGACTGTCGGTGTCGGCGGGCTTGTCGGGAGAATGGGTACGGCAGATAATATAATAACCAGGGCTTATTCTTCGGGACTCGTCAACGGCACGGAAACTGAAATCGGCGGACTTGTGGGCTATGATTTAGCCGGGTCGGTGAATTATGGGTATTGGGATATCAACTCCAGCGGTCAGACAATAAGCGCGGGAGGTATCGGCAAAACGACTGCCCAAATGAAATCCGCTTCGGCATATATTGGCTGGCAGTCCGACCCCTGCGCCTGGAATATTCAGGATGGCGTTGATTATCCGCACCTGCTTTGGGAGGGCTTGCCCGGAGAGCCGATTTTCAACCAGTGGTATGAAGGCGGTTCAGGCAACGTGAACGACCCCTATCTGATTTCAACAGCACAGCATCTGGCTGCAGTTGGCCGGATACCCGACGACTGGGGCAAACATTTCAGATTGGACGCGGATATTGATTGCAGCGAGTTCGAAGACGAGTTCCAGCCAATCGGTAATTCAAGCGCCCAGTTTACAGGCGTCTTCGACGGCGCAGGGCATACTATTTCAAACTTGATAATAAATACGGGCAGCGCCAATTACGCGGGTTTGTTCGGATATATAAGTGGCGGACAGGTAAGCTGTTTTGGACTTGTTAATCCAATCATCAGCGGCGGCGATTACGTCGGGGCAATTGCCGGCAGAAACAGCGGAACATTAACCCAGTGCTGGGTCAGAGGCGGCTCCGTAAGCGGCGATGAATACGTAGGCGGGCTTGTAGGATACAACGCGTACTCGATAAAAAATTGCTACACGCAGGCCGACACAACGGGCAACCTCTACATAGGCGGATTGATAGGACAAAACTACGGCTCGGTTATAAATTGCTACTCGACCGGCACAGTAACAGGAACGGAATCTGTCGGCGGTTTTGCGGGTTATAACAACGGAAGTATCCAGGGTTGTTTCTGGGACATAGAAACAAGCGGACAAGCCACAAGCTACGGTGGCACCGGCAAAACGACGCAGCAGATGAAAAATGCCGACACATTTGCCGGCTGGGGATGTAATGAACTCGCATGGACGATTGATAACGGCAACGACTATCCCCGTGTTCTTTGTGAGAATGCCCCGGGCGAGCCGATTGACGCCAGTTTGTCGGATTATTTGCAGGGCAGCGGTACGGCTGAAGACCCCTACCTGGTTTCGGACGCAGCGGCCCTGAACCTAATCGGCCAGTTCGACTGTGAATGGGGCAAGCACTTTAAACAAACGGCGAATATCGATATGAGATACATTGCCGGCGACGATTACCACATAATAGGAACTTACGAAAATCCCTTTACAGGCGTCTTTGACGGCAACAACTACAATATTTATAACATCTCCTGCGCCGCAAACTCGAACTACGTCGGCCTGTTCGGCTACGTCAGCGATGCCAACAGCCGGCTTACAAACATCACGCTCGTTAATCCGAATATTGACGGCGGCAGCAGTAATTATGTCGGCGCCCTAGCCGGTGCAGTATTCCAGGGCAATGTTACCGGCTGCTCCGTCAGGTGGGGTAATATCACATCAGAAGGCGATTTCGTCGGCGGGTTAATTGGAAGATGTATCGGTACGGAGTTTTCTGATTGCCATGCTAAAACCAATGTTAACGGCAGGAGTACCGTTGGAGGACTGGCAGGCGACATCAGCTCGCTGCTGGTTCTCAACTGCTCTGCCGAGTGCAGCGTTTCGGGGCAACTGGATAATATCGGCGGTTTCGGGGGGCGTGTAAATCTCGCTCCTGGCGACAGCCAACTTGTAAATTGCTACTCGTCCGGCAGCGTGGCCGGCAATAACGTCGTCGGCGGATTTACAGGGACGCTTTTAGGCCGCGAGTTTGTTAATATTGTCGACTGTCACAGTGATTCCGCAATTGCCGGGAAAGATTATGTCGGCGGTTTTGCCGGACGGCTTCGGCTCATGTTCGGCAGTGTAATTGGCTGCACGGCTGCGGTGGAAATCAACGCAACCGGCAACTACGTCGGCGGTTTTGCCGGTGTGAATGACTCGAATATAATCAATTGCGAAGTATGGGGTAACGTGGCAGGCCTCGATATGGTCGGCGGCATAGTCGGCAACGCTGCAAATTACTCCCAGATAAAGGCCTCGCATTTCACAGGAACAGTCGCGGGAACAACGCAGGTAGGCGGCATCGTTGGTTATAACCAGCCGACATCAGGTCCAGGTTACAGCATTACATCATCTTATGCCGAAGGTCAGGTTACGGGACAAACCGACGTCGGCGGACTTGCCGGCCGCAACTCAACAAGCCGGCAGATTGTAAACAGCTACGCCTCCTGCGAAATTTCCGGCGCAAAAAATGTCGGCGGACTTGTCGGATTTTCCACAAGTTATCCGCCAGCTAATTGCGTCTGGGACGTTGAGAAAAGCGACCTCAACAACTGGTGCGGCTACGGCGCCTGTTATGAATCTTCTTTCAACAGAGGCAGGACCACCGAACAAATGAAATCGGCATATTCCTTCGCGGGCTGGGTCTGCGATGCAAACTGGCTGATTGAAGACGGTCAAAATCCGCCTCATTTATCCTGGGAGTCCCAGCAGGGCCAACCGATAATGCCGCTCATTTACCCGCAGGGAACAGGCGGGCAAAACGACCCGTTCCTTATTTCCAATCCGCAGCAGCTTCTGGCCATTGGCTGGGCCAATTGCCTTTTCAAACAAAACTTCGCGCTGACTACTGATTTAGATTTCAGCGACTACAACCTGGCGGACTACAGGCCAATTGGAACTAATCCTCAACAAGAGCCCGCGCCCGCCTATTCCGGGTGCTTCAATGGGACGTTCGACGGTCAAGGTCATATAATTTCCGATTTTAATTTCCGGCCGGCTTACACAAATCGTGAATACAAATATCTCGGCAACGGCCTCTTCGGATGCGTCGGAGACGCCAATGCACAGGTTAAAAACCTTGGATTAGTGCGACCCGACATTAACATTTTACCACCACTACAGGGTTCTCCGGATTGCGGCCCACTTATCGGATATTTATATGCCGGAACAATATCACAATGCTTCTCTCGTGATGGTAACGTTGCCGGCATGTATGGCATAGGCGGTCTTGTCGGCCGGCTCGGCTCCGCCAACGCGAAAATAATGGACAGTTACTCTACAACAAAAGTAGTTGCATTAAGCTCTTATGCAGGCGGCCTGGCGGGATACAATTATGGCGGCACGATACAGCGATGCTATTCGGCAGGTAATGTATCGGGACCATCATCCTCCGGTGGGCTTGTCGGCTACGGCAACGGGGCAGTCAATGCCTCTTTCTGGGATGTCAATACTTCAGGACAAGCGACTAGCGCAGGCGGCACAGGCCTGACTACCGAGCAAATGAAGACATACTTATATTTCGCTGACGCCGGCTGGGACTTCAATAACGTATGGCGTATATGCGAACCTGTAAATTACCCGAAACTGCTGTGGCAGGTGCCAGTTTCTGATTTCCTGTGCCCAGACGGAGTTGACTTCATTGATTATTCATTCCTGACTGAGCACTGGCTGCAAACCGACTACGGAAACTGCAACGGCCTCGATATCACCGGCAACGGTAAAGTTGACCTGGCGGAATTTACGATTCTGGCGGGCTACTGGGGTCAGGGCAACTGTGGGAATTGCGCCGGGATTGATTACTCAGGCGATGGTAAAGTCGATTCGGATGACCTAATTATCCTGTGTGAAAACTGGCTGGCAACCGATTACGGCGATGTTGAGGGAGCGGAAATTAGCGGCGACGGACTGGTTGACCTGAATGACCTGATGCTTTTCGCGGATGAATGGCTCGACGGATTATCTGACTAACTGAAGGCCCGCCAGCGCGATGAATTTATCATCAACGACCTTGAAGACCCCCTCCAGGCCGGTAACGGTGAAAATGCCCTTGGTGGCAGGCGCGACGTTGCAGAACACAAGCTGATGGTCCCAGTCGAGCAGCATTTTGCGTAATTTCAGCAGTTTCGACAAGCTCGATGAGGTTATGATATCGACGCTGGAGAAATCCATCACTATGTCGCAGTCGCCCCTGTCTTTGGAGATTTCCGTGACGGTCTTAAGCTCGTCGGCCAGCATCGGTTCGGCGGGCAGGTCAACGAGAATTATATTTTCCGACCAGTTTTGAATACCCATCTGTTTACCCTCATAATAAACAAATATAAGTTCAGTCCGGCTACGGCTCGACCTTCGCCGAGACGAATTACAGCCAATTCATCTATCGGCTCACTTTTAAGGCAGGTTAAGGAAAAAAAACGTCAAGAGCTCGCGTTTTAATATGTAAATATTAAGAAAAAAAGCCAAAACTGCAAAAAACCGGCCCCGCACTTATTTGCCTCGATTATTGAGCAGTGGGTCGCCTTTGGGCATCTGCATTTTCCTGGCGATTTTCATTATTTGGAGACGAAACAAATAGGCGCCGGGTGAACACCTTATGAATCTCAAATGCCGAACAGTATAATTATGAATATCCTCGGAATATCGGCGTTTTATCACGACAATGCCGCCGCACTGGCGCGCGACGGCGCAATACCCGCTGCTTTGCAGGAAGAGCGTTTCAGCAGAAAAAAGCACGATAACAGGTTCCATCCTGCCTGCCCCTGCAAGCTGTTAGCAGGGGCCCTCGACTGTTGCTCCAACGGTCTTGCTATCGGGGGGGGAGTGCTGCTAAATTGGTCCAGCAGCAGGGGAACCATTAATCGCTTTTTCCTTAAAATGTTAATATGGGAAATCCTACTATATAACTGTGAATAGTCAAAAGCGCGAACCCTTGCAACCTTACATTCTTGCATCCTATCGTTATTGAGAGAAAAACTATTAGTTTGAGTCAGTTTTTAACAGATTTTCACAAAAAATTCGCGCTTTTTCTCAAAAAAGCGTTGTTTTCACGAGTTTTCGTTACTTTTATGACAGGAGAATTGACGCCACCCACGCTTAGGGCGGGCAAGCACCATTTTTAAGCTAAAAACAGAGATAAAAAAGGTGTCAGGAACCTTTTTTTATTTTTGCGATAATGGCGTCGGCCATTTGGCTTGTGCCGACTGCTGAGGGGTCGTTTCGGTCTTCCTTCATATCATAAGTAACGTCTTTGCCCTCGGCGATAACGGCAGCAACGGCTGTTTCGAGCTTGTCGGCCTCAGTCATTTTGCCGATATGCCTGAGCATTAACACGCCGCTAAGAATCAGGGCGATTGGATTAACCTTATTCAAGCCCTTGTATTTAGGAGCGCTGCCGTGCGTGGCTTCAAATATAGCTCCTTTTTCGCCGATATTCGCGCCGGGCGCGACGCCCAACCCCCCTACCAGGCCCGCGCACAGGTCGCTTAATATATCGCCATACAGGTTCGGCAGAACGAGAACATCGTAAAGCTCCGGCTTTTGAACGAGCTGCATACACATATTATCGACGATTCGGTCCTCGAATTCTATGTCGCTATTTTCAGCGGCTACCTGCCTGCTGACCTCAAGCCAAAGGCCGTCGGTAAATTTCATAATATTTGCTTTATGAACGCTGGTAACTTTTTTGCGACCCATTTTGCGGGCGTAATCGAATGCGAACTGAACGATTCTCCGCGTGCCGGTTATTGAAATCGGCTTGATGCTTATGCCGGAATCCTGTCTGATTTGCTTTTTGCTGTGGCTGTTGAGCCAGTTAATCAGCTCAGCCGTATCGTCTTTACCCTTCTCGAACTCGACTCCTGCATACAGGTCTTCGGTGTTTTCCCTGACTACAACGAGGTCGATACCGGTATATTTGCTGCGAACGCCTTTATAGCTTTTGCAGGGTCTCAGGCAGGCATACAAATCCAGCGCCTGCCGCAAATGAACGTTTACGCTGCGAAAGCCCGTGCCCACGGGCGTTGTTATCGGCGCCTTTAGTGCAATACCGTTTTTCCTTATAGATTCCACCGTCGCATCAGGCAGAGGCGTTCCTTGCCTTGCCATAACGTCGGCTCCGGCCTCGCGTATTTCCCAGTTTATTTTGACGCCCGTCGCGTCAATACATCTTCGAGCGGCCTCTGCGATTTCCGGCCCGATTCCATCGCCCGTAACTAATGTAACACTGGTCATAGTATTAGCCCCAAAAATATAGTGGAGGTGCGATGGTATCCATATTACGGCTTTGTGTCAATAACAAGCATTGACAAGATATGACAAAAGCTGTTATGCTGTCCGGGTTTTGAAAGTAGAGCAGTAGAACAGGTGACCGCATTTGAGCATTCGCTTGTCCGTATCAACTGCTCACCTGTTCCGATGCTCAAATGCTCAGTCGGCCAAAAGCCGACACAGGAGTGTAGCTCAGGTGGTAGAGCAACGCACTTTTAATGCGTAGGTCCTGGGTTCGAATCCCAGCACTCCTATTCGGGGAACGGACGATAGATGAGGGATAATGGAAAAATTTGTCCTCTAAGTATCGCTACATCATCGCCGCTCCTGTGAAAAGCGGCGCTTCAAATTGCTTATTTGCGTGTTCGCCTGGTTTGTAAGGCAGGGGATGAAAGAATTTTATCGCGATTCGTCGAAGCCCGTTTGGCAGGTGGTCAATCCGGCAGACGGAGCCGGCCTGGATAAATTCGTTAACGTCGAAACTGGCGTCGGAGTGATAATAAGGAACGTTTATGCGGGCGGTTATTTGCTGGCCCGGATACGGGCAGCCCCTGGCAAAACAGGTGAAAGCCGCACCCGTGCTCGAAACGTCCACCATTTGACCCTGATAAAGCAACCCCTGAAAGTCCTCCGCGAACCATACCGGCCATTGATACCGCAACCGCTGCTCTCTCCGGCGTTCTAATATGTTCTCCATAATCAATCCTCCACAAGATAAAACTTAGTAAACAAAAGTGTGTTTTCATAGTGCGCTTCGACGATTTCGAGTAATGACTTTAGGACCGATGACTGACAAACGATAATTGATGATTTTATAACCCCTTCTGCGCTCAATAATCAATGCCTGCTGAGGCAGATGTTCCTATAATCAGCGGGCAAACTTACCTGCTAAATCAATAAACTGCTGCCCTCGCTGCCGGTAATTCTCGAACATATCGTAGCTGGCACAGGCGGGGCTAAGCACAACAACGTCGCCTTTTTCGGCCAGCTCATTTGCCGATTTAACCGCTTCTTCAAGCGTTTCAGCAAATTTGATTTTTGCTCGGTTTTGGGGGTGTTTTGTGATGTTCATGGCTATGACCTGGGCGGTCTGGCCTATAAGAATCGCCGCCTTTGCTTTCTGGGCTATTTTCCGGCCAAATTCATCGAAGGGGATGTGCTTGTCGTAGCCGCCCGTAATGATGATTATGGGGCAGTCGAACGCCTCAAGGGCAACGATTGCACTATCAGGGGTGGTTGCTTTGGAGTCGTTGAACCATTTCACCCCCCTGCCTTCAGCGACAAGCTGCAATCGATGCGGCAGCGCCTTGAAAGCCGACAGGCAATTTACAATTTCATCGTTAGTAACGCCGAAATTTCGGGCAACAGCCACAGCGGCTGCCAGATTTGAAAGATTCGCCCTTCCCGGCAGACCAAATTTTGCCCTGATTTCGCCTGGTATGTCGTCAGGCGAGAATTTTATACAAAGCCGTCCCGCGTCTTTGCCGTATTTCTCAAACCATTCGCTGCCCACTTTATCCTCGCCGTTGAAAATCGAAATCGCCGGCTCTTTCTCATCGAGCTTCTGATTATCAAAAATAAGCCGCTTTGCGTCGCAGTATCGCTCGAACGTTTTATACCGGTCCAAGTGATTTAGCGTAAGGTTGGTCAATAAGGCAACCTGCGTGGCTTTTTTACTTTGTGCCAATTGCTCAATTTGAAAACTCGACAGCTCCAGCACCACCAAATCATCGGGCTTTATCTTATCAACAATCGTCAACATCGGCTCATTGCCGATATTGCCGCTTAACCAAATGTGTCTGTCGCTTTGACTTCGCAATATATGCGCCGTCAATGCGGTCGTCGTGCTTTTGCCGTTTGCGCCGGTTACGCCGATTATCGCGGCTGGGCAAAGTTCAAAGAATAGTTCTATTTGCGATGTAATCTTTCTCCCTGCCTTGAGCGCAATCTGAACAAATTTATTATCGAGCGGCACGGCAGGATTAACAACCACCATATCGGCCGTTTCAAAATCAGCCGGCTCGTGCGAGCCGAGATGATATTCAACAACCAGCCCTTCCAATTGCCCGATTGATTCCGCCAGCGCGTCCTGCTTCGCCAAATCGGTAACGATGACCTTCGCACCCTTCTTGCAGGCGAACTTGACAACATCCACCCCTCCCCCGAATCGCCCAAGGCCCATTACCAAAACAGTTTTGTCCTTAAAAAAATCTTCCATCATTCAATTAAGGTTGCGTTAGACGGTTACGGTTGCGCAGCTCGTTACGGTTGCGTCAAGCGTAAAGCTGGATTCCTGCTTGTGCAGGAATGACAGACGGCGATTGGTTCACCTCAAGGTGCATAAAGCACCTTCCGGCTTTTACTTATGGCTTCGAGAAAATAAGGATTCTTCACGGCGCGAACCATTACGAGGTCAACGTGTCTGTTGAAAAGCGATTCCAATGCCTCAAGTAATCCAAAATAGGTGTCGGCGTATTCGCCCTCTTTCAACGGCTGAAACTCAACGAGAAAATCGATGTCGCTTTTCTTCCTATCAAACCTCTCACCTGTTACAGCAGAACCGATAAGCTCAAGTCGTTGTACATGATACCTAACACATAATCGTTTCAACTCATTGAGAGTTTTTTCAATCAAATCAATCATATTCTTATTATACTCTGAAAACTATGTTAGCTACAATGCGTCTTGGACGGCTTTTGCGATGTCTAATTTTGCGTCGATGACGGCCTGCTCGATGCACTTTTTCCAGTTGTCGCCGAACTGCTCGGTGTATTTAGGATTCTGGTAGGCGTAAATAATCGAGCGAGAGGCGTTAATCAATGCGCCTGAGCCGTCTTTTTTGCAGAACCGGATACAATCCGCGGCAGAGGCGCCCTGTGAGCCGTAACCCGGTATTAAGAACCAGACCTTTTCATATTTTTTACGAAGCTCTTTGGTCTCCTCGGGGCTTGTGCCGCCGACTACCATACCGATATTGCTGTAGCCAGCCTTGCCGATACATTCAGGCTTGTTCGCGAAATCGGCGACAACGGCCGCGATTTTCTCGTAAACCTTTTGTCCGCCTTCGCAAACGCAATCCTGAATCACGGCTGCGCCCGGGTTGCTCGCGCGGACCCATACGAAGACGCCTTTGCCGTTTTTGGTCGCGGTCGCGGCGAACGGCTCAATCGCCTCGGCGCCCGCGAAACCGTTTACCGTTATCGCGTCCGGCGCCAGGGTGTCTTCCAGGCCGGCCAATTCCGGGTTTTCGAGGTGCGCCGACGCGTACGCCTCGGCCGTATGACCGACGTCGCCCCGCTTGACGTCGCCGATAACTTCGATGCCTAATTCATTGGCTTCAGTAATAAGTGAGTAGAACGTCTCAATCCCTTCCCAGAGATATTTTTCAAAAAACGCGATATTTATTTTCACCGCCGGAACCATCGGCGCAACAATTCTCAGCACCTGCGTGCAGTAATCGAAAATCGCGTCAACCGCCGAGGCCGCGTCGAATTCGTCGTTCATATCTTTCCTGCTTGTTATCGCCGCGGGAAGCCGGCTGTAAACCGGGTCCAGCCCGACAATCAACGGCGTTCGCTTAATCTTCACTGAATCAAAAAGCCGGTCTCCAAAGTGGTTTGACATAGTAAAATCATTCCTTTCTATAAATTTCTCAGTTTTATCCGCCACCAGCGGATTTACCCGACACTGGCAGGTTTACTTTTGGTATCCGAACACTTACTATAACCGCTCGATGGATTTCTAACAAGCATTGAGTTTGAATGTGATGAAAAAAGATTTACCAAAATTGAAAAAAATAAAAAAATATCTCTGGCTCGCGTCGCTTTTCATTTTGACGCTGCTCGTATTTGCTCTTGTTCTGATTACCCACAGGCCCGGCCGATACGCACCCGTTAAAGTCGCCGACAAAAATCTGATAAGCCCGTACGTGACCCATCAAATTCTTCCCAAGCTCTATAACGGCTCACAGCTCGGCGAGCCGTTTGAAATCGTTATCACGCAGGACGGCCTAAACGACATCATAGCCCGCTGGCCTTTGCCCCTGCAATTGGACAGCATCACGCTGACCGACCCGCAGGTTATTTTTCTGCCGGACCATATAATCCTTATGGCCACCGTCGGGTCCACGCCCATCGACCTTTTCGTCTCAATCAAGCTTATGCCCTCCATCAACAAACAGGGACAGTTAATCCTGAACGTCAACAACGTCTCAATTGGCGCAGTCGATATAACGCCTCTCGCGTTGTCGATGGGAAAGAAAGCATACTCGGACTGGCTCACTTCGACGGGAAACGACCCCGACGATATTGCCGCCCAAATATGCCGGTCGCTGCTGAATGATGAGCCGTTTGAGCCGACGTTTGAAATGTATAATAAAATGCTGCGGGTTTCAAACCTCGTCCTCGACGACGGGAAACTAACCATTTCCCTTATCCCCATTCCAGAATCAAAAACCAACTGAATTCAAAGTTCATCACATTATCGGACCGCGGAAAGGCGGCTTTTCTTATCGTCCGTAATTCCCAAACTTTATGTAAAAATAACACATCTTGAAGAAAAACCCTCATTCTTCTCTTAATAACCTGCTATCAACAAACGATATAAAGAACATACCCTTTTGTAAAAGCTTGATAAACGCCTGATAAAAAAGTTGGGGGATTTACCTATGGGTATATCAGAGGAAAAGTACGCTGAGCTTCAAAAAAAGCTCCAAAGCGTCGAGCAGGAATTTAATGACTTCGTGTATACCATCTCGCACGACTTGAAGGCGCCGCTTCGCGCCATCAGCGCCCTGACCGACTGGCTTGCTTCTGACTACGCGGACAAGTTTGATAACGATGGAAAGGAACAGCTAAACCTGCTTACCAGCCGGGTCAAGCGTATGCAGAGCCTTATGGACGGCGTTCTTCAATACTCACGAATCGGACGAGTCACAGAGCAGCCGGTTCCCATCGACCTAAATAAGCTACTGCCTCAAATCATCGACGCGCTCGCCGCGCCCCCCAATATACATATTACCGTCGAAAACCAGTTGCCGGTTATTACCTCGGAACCAACCCGAATACAGCAGGTCTTTGCCAACCTGATTGGCAACGCCGTCCGGTTTATGAACAAATCCGAAGGCGTCGTCAAAGTCGCCTGCGAGGAAAAAGACGGATTCTGGGAGTTCAGCGTATCCGACAACGGCCCGGGAATCGAACAGCAGCATTTCGAAAGAATCTTCAAGATTTTCCAGACATTGCAGGCCAAAGACCAGCTCGAAACAACCGGGATGGGCCTTACAATAGCAAAAAAAATCGTAACACTATACGGCGGTAAAATATGGCTGAATTCAAAAATCGGTGAAGGCAGCACGTTTTTCTTCACACTGCCAAAATCCTCATCTGACGAACAGCTCCTTGCCTCTGCCGGCGCGGCGGAAAATAAAACAACGGGGAGATGATATGACTCCCGGCGATTCACAACCCGACAAACAAATAACACAAAACCAACGTATTACGCTGCCGGTAATGGTCCCTCTTTTTAGCTCAATTCTTGTGCTTCTGGCCATTTTTTCCCTTGCCATTTACAACCTTAAGCAGCAACAAATTTCAAACGACGCCTCAAAGCAAATCAACAACACGTGTCGCACCTTCCATCAGCTCCTTGCCGCCGACGCCCGTCTCCTCGCTGCAACAACCGAATTTATAGAGAACGACCCTAATATCCAGAATGCCTGGCTTGCAAAAGACCGTCCTGCGCTTCTTCATTACACCGCCCCCCTGCTCGTTAAATTTCGCAATGATTACGGAGTCACTCATCTTTATTTCATCGACATCAACAACACCTGCTTTCTGCGCGTCCACAATCCAGTTCGATACGACGACCGTTTAGACCGATTCACCCTCCAATCAGCGTTGAGGACGGGAAAACCCGCCTGGGGAATAGAGTTAGGACCTAACGGCACGTTCACCCTGCGCAGGGTCCAGCCGTGGTTTGTCAAAAATTCGCCCGCCGGTTTCATTGAACTCGGCGAGGAGATAGAAAAAATTACCCTCAAGCTCAAAGAAATGCTCGACGTTGACCTGGTTGTGCTGATAAACAAATCACTGCTCGACCGTCGGTCCTGGCAGGAAGGTCAGACAATGATGGGACGAATCGGCGACTGGGACCGGCTGTCTGATTCTGTTATTGCTTACTCGACCACTCCTGTCATACCTCCTGATTTCATTACATCCACCGACCAGGCCAGACATAAGCACAAAGACCGGCTCTTTTCCTCCAAACTTAACGGTTTATCTTACCGCGGTGGCTTCTTTCGGCTTCTTGACGCCGGCGGACGAGAGGTCGGCGACATCCTCGTAATCAAAAACGTATCGAAAGATTATGCCTCGCTGCACGCGCTTTTGGCAATAGTCACAACCCTGTGCTTTCTTATTGCTTCAACGCTGGTTTTATTCTTTTACTTCCACATCAACGCAATCGAAAAACGCCTTGTTGAAACACATAACTCGCTATCAGCCGAAATTGAAAAACGCAAAGCCGCCGAGTCCGAGCTTCGCGCCAATCGCAACAATCTCGCAAATATCGTCAAAAAACGAACCGTAGAGCTTGAAAAATCCAAAAGACAACTCCAGCAGGAAGTAAACCAACGTATAAAAGCGGAGAAATCTCTCGAAAAGCTCAACACAGACCTCAAAGCAACGGTGTCCCGGCTTATCCGTTCCAACAGGCAGCTTCGCCAATTCGCCCACCTTACGGCTCACGACCTCAAAACTCCTCTGCGAGGCATCGGCACACTTGCACAATGGCTGCTAACCGACTACTACGATAAATTCGATGACAACGGTCGAAAGCATCTCAACCTTCTGGTCAAAAGAATCCAGAGAATCGATAAAATTATAAATGTCATCCTTCAATATTCCACGATTGCACGAATCAAGCACAATGAACGTCTCGTTGACTCTAATGGGCCGCTCGGGGAAGCCATCCTTCAGGTTCAGCCGCCCCCTAATATTAAAATAACCGTTCAAAAACGCCTGCCCACCGTGATTTGCAATGAAAAACATATCAACCTGGTTTTCTACAATCTCATCGACAACGCCGTCAAGTTTATGAATAAACCAGAGGGGCACATAATAATCGACTGCTCAGAGGAAAAAAACCATTGGACATTCAGCGTCAGTGATAACGGCCCAGGTATCGAAAAACAGCATTTCGATAGAATCTTCCATCTCTTTCAGACCTTAGACGATGACGACGACGTCCCGGGTATGGGCGTGGGCCTGTCAATCACCAAGAAAATCATAGAACTTTACGATGGGAAAATATGGCTGACCTCCGAACCCGGCCGGGGAAGCACATTCTTCTTTACATTACCAAAACAGAAAATTGAGATTAAAAATGCGAAGTTGCAGGCAAGTATAATTGGTTGAAGAAGAGAGGCAGCTGTAATGAAAGCACGTTATCTGATAATCGTGTGAACTCCGGTACAATGCAGGAAAGGCAATACGTTGGATACAGTAACCGTTCCAGAACAGTTTGAGCCAATTTTCCGGAAAGCTCAAGAGTACGTGAGCGCGTACTTCAGTCAAAAGAAGGAAGATGCGACGACGGGCAAGATAGAAGTATTCGGCCAACGGTATATCCTTGTCAGAGCGGCCTCGATGTCGGTTGATTTCTTCGATACCATAAAGGGTATGTTCAAGGACTGGGGAGAGGACAAGGCCTCGGAAATGGCAAGGAGCCTTCTTTTTGACTTTGCACACACAATCGGAAAAATGGATGCCAGGAACTTTCATCAACGAATGGGTCTGCAAGACCCAATAGAGAAGCTTTCCGCAGGACCAATTCATTTTTCTCATACGGGATGGGCTTTTGTTGATATATCTGCCGAATCAAAACCGACGGCGGACGAAAATTACTATCTTATATACGACCACCCATTCTCGTTTGAGGCCGATTCGTGGGAAAAGAGCGGCAAGAAGAGCAGTTCCTGCGTCTGCGCTATGAATGCCGGATATTCATCCGGATGGTGTGAGGAGAGTTTTGGAATTCCGCTGGTTGCCTCTGAGATAATGTGTAAAGCCAGAGGTGATAGTGCCTGCCGGTTCATTATGGCACATCCTCGTAAGATGGCACAATACCTTCAGGCGTATTTACGCAGCCACCCGGAAATATCCGACAACGCAACAATCTACAGAACGGGCGGATTCTTTCGACAGCTCAAGCAGACACAAGATGACCTGCGAAAGAGCGAGGAGCGATTTAAGCAGATAGCCGTAAACGCTGGCGACTGGATATGGGAGGTTAACGCTGAAGGATTATACACTTATTCAAGCCCTATCGCAGAAACAGTGCTTGGCTATAAACCGGAAGAAATTGTCGGAAAGAAGTATTTTTACGACTTCTTCGCCCCGGAAGTAAAAGAGTCGCTCAAGAAGGCGGCATTTGATGCTTTTAACAGGAGGGAGAGTTTTATAGGTTTCGTTAATCCCCTTATACATAAGAACGGCAGTACCATCATTATGGAGACAACCGGAACACCGGTTTTAGACGATAAAGGGGAATTTTGCGGATATCGTGGCATAGACAGAAACATTACCGAGCGCAAAAATGCGGAGAAATCTCTCGAAAAGCTCAACGCCGACCTCAAGACGACGGTGTCAAAGCTTATCCGCTCCAACAGACATCTACACGAATTCGCCCATCTTACGGCCCACGACCTCAAAACTCCTCTTCGGGGTATCAGCACGCTTGCGCAATGGCTGCTGACCGACTACTACGACAAATTCGACGACAACGGTCGAAAGCAGCTCGACCTTCTGGCCAAAAGAATCCGGCGTGTCGATAAACTTATGAATGCAATCCTTGAATATTCCACGACTGACAGAAACAAACACAATGAACGGCTGGTTAACTTTAACGGGCCGCTCAGGGAAGCCATCCTCCAGGCCAAACCGCCTGAGAATATCGAAATAACCGTCATCAAACAACTGCCTGCCCTGCTCTGCGAAGAAAAACACATCTACCAGGTCTT
Organism: Sedimentisphaerales bacterium; assembly: GCA_016932095.1. GTDB lineage: Bacteria > Planctomycetota > Phycisphaerae > Sedimentisphaerales > Anaerobacaceae > Fen-1362. The sequence continues at coordinate 25,543 of JAFGDN010000044.1, read as the reverse complement.
CTACAATATAATCAATAACGCCGTCAGGTTTATGGATAAAAAAGAGGGGCACATTACAATTGACTGCACTGAAGAAGAAAAACAGTGGAGATTCAGCATCAGTGATAACGGGCCTGGCATCGAAAGAAAGTATTTCGACAGAATCTTCCAGCTCTTCCAGGCATTAGACGAAGACGATGATAACAAGGGCGTCGGCGCAGGACTTACAATAACACAAAAAATCGTCGAATTATACGACGGCAAAATATGGCTGACCTCCGAACCTGGTAAGGGCAGCACCTTCTTTTTCACCTGGCCCAAGGCCCAGGCAACCGTCTCCCAAAAAATACTCCAGACGGCGACAATCTAAAAACCGGCAACTTTTATACGGTTTTTCAGTCGGCAAATCTTTTAGACCGCGATTTTATCTATGGTAACACGGAAGTACTTTTGCCGATGGCCAACGCGTTTGTGACTGCTCTTTCGTCTGCGGAAATGTGTGGGGTAAAGCTTCTGGCCCTTTATGACCGATTCCGATGGGTTCGTCTTGAATGACGCGCTCACCTTTGCTCCTTCGATGTACGGCTTGCCTATTTTGACTTCTTTGCCGTCGCTGACCATCAAAACCTTGTTCAGCTCAAGTGTTTTGGCCTCCGGCGCAACGTCGGTCAGCTCAATATCGAGCGATTCACCTTCGCTAACCTTGTATTGCTTAGAACCTTGTTCAATTATCGCATACATTCCAGGCACTCCACTTATCTAAAGGCAAATTTCCAAATTAAGAGCAGGGTATTATAGCAATCCTTTTCTTGCAGTAAAGCTAAATTTCGGATATTTTTATTAACAGCACAGGCAATCCGGCTATCAGGAAACCAGGATGCAGGATATCAGTGCATCAGGAAATCAGGTGAACCACAGCACACCGGGAGTTCCTGATAACCTGTTAACCTGAGACCCACTACCTGATAACCTGATTTTCTGATGATCTAAAATTTCATACGGAGATATTTTTGCAGGATAAAATTATGCAGATAGTTATGATAAACGACAAGATTGTGCCGATTGAGGAAATCGGGCCGGAATATCTCGACAGGGGCATATTTTTCGGCGACGGAGTTTACGAGGTTTTGCGCAGTTATAGCGGCAAAATATTTGCCTTTGACGACCATCTCGCCCGCTTTGAAAGAAGTTTGGATGAAATACAAATAACCGGCGTAGATATTCAGCAAGTCCGTTCAAGGGTCCTGATGGCATTTGAAAAAGCAGGTTTCAAGGATGCCAGGATTTATTTTCATATCACACGCGGCTCAGGCCCGCGAGACCATTTGCCGGACAAAAACGCAAGGCCGAATTTCTTTTTGACGGTCTCGGAACTAAAAGATAACTCGAAATTGAAAGCCGAAGGCGTGGCCGTCTCGACTTATCCTGATTTACGCTGGAAACGATGCGATATAAAGTCATTGAACCTGCTGCCAAACGTCCTTGCTCGAATGGATTCGGCCAAAAAGGGCTGCTGGGAGGCAATTTTCGTCGATGACGCCGGCCTGCTCACCGAAGGCGCCGGCTCGGCGTTTTTCGGCATCGTAAATGGAGTCCTGCGAACATCGTCTTTGAAGGCAAACATCCTGCCGTCAGTTACGCGAAAATACGTAATTATGGCCGCAAACAATATCGGCTTAAAAGTCGTCGAGAAATCCCTGAAAGTAGGCGAAGCCGCAAAGGCCAATGAGTTATTTTTAGCTGTTACTACGAGAGACATCATCTCCATCGTCAAATTCGACGGCCACCCAATCGCCGACGCCAAACCCGGAAATTGGACTAAGCAGCTTATCGAGGAGTTCAAAAAGTTCATCGTCTGAACTACTGGCTTTTGGAAAGGAGTTGCTTCAGCGCTCTATAGTCGGTTTTGCCGGTGCCGAGGAGGGGAATCTGGTCGAGTTTGACGACGCGGCGGATGGAGTGGAGGCCTGAGAAACCCGCGGAGCGGATTTTTCTGTTGGCGTCCTCGCGTTCAATATCGCGCGATGTAAACAAAACAAGCTCAGGATGCTCACCTTCAGTCGCTTCGAGCGCAATTGCCGGGCCTTTGTCGGGGTCTGAAGGGAAGACCGCTTCCAATACCGATTCGATTGCAGGCAGCGAAATCATTTCGCCGCCTAATTTAACAAACCGTTTCAATCGGCCCTGGAACGTCAGTAAGCCATCATCGTCAACACAGACCAAATCGCCTGTGTTATACCAAAGTTTATCGTCGATTTCGACAAAGGGGGATTTACCGGAGAAATTTAGATAACCGGAAAAGACGCTTTCACCACGGACGCAAAGCAGGCCCGTCGCCGGAGTCGCTAAGGGCTTTTGCGTCTCAGGATGAATCAGGACGTATTCGAGGCCGGGTATGATTTTGCCGATTGAGAACGGCCGGGGGTCGTTTTCGTCGTTAAGCGAGATGATTGGCGAACATTCTGTAACGCCATATCCTTCAAGCACTACGGCCTGTTTACATTTCTCGCCGAGGGTATTATATACCAATTGCGGGCATTTTTCGGCGCCGGTTACCGCAAGCCGAAGCGTCGCAAGCTGTTTATCGGTTGCAACGCGGACGATGCCGCCGAGGAACGTCGGCGTGCCTAAAAGCAATGTAATTTTATAGGCCTCGATAATTTTAGCTAATGTATCGGCCTCGGTCGGGTTGGGCGAGTAAACGGCCTGGATGCCTGCAAGCAGGGGCAAGAGCATTGTTACCGTCAGCCCGAAGGAATGAAAAGGCGGCAAAAAGCCAATCAGCCGGTCGGTCTCGTAAATCTTTACCCTTCCAAGAACGTCCCGTATATTCGAAAGCAAGTTTGAATGTGTGAGAGGCACTGACTTTGGCAGTGTCTCCGAGCCGCTGGTAAAAAGAATAACCGCCATATCGGGAACCTTAACGCTTCGCAAAGACGACCACGAAATATGAGCGGTAAGCCAGGCCTTAACGCGGGTAGTTCGGGTAATCTGTCCGCCTAATTTTTCCAAAAAGCAAAACCGTGACGCGATTTCCGAAAGGTCGATTCCCTGAAGCACGATTCTATTTACAAGCCCCTCAGCGGTAATTATATGACGCACACCGACGGCGTCGAGTGAAGCGAGGATATTTCGAGGTCCGGCCGTCCAGTTGACCATAACAGGGACTTTACCCGCGAAAAGCGTCGCCATATAAGCAATATCAGCGGCAACCGACGCAGGCAGCATTATCCCGACGTAATCACCTTCAAATTTTTGTATCGTTGGCCGCAAAGCCAGGCAGGCAATAACTATATCCCGATACGACTTCGCTCCCGACGTCTGGTCCGCTATGGCAACCCGCGAGGGGTGCCTGGCGGCCTGATTGAGAAAAGCTTCGGCTATCGTTTTACCTTGAGGCAACGACACACGAGTATCAGGCCTCGGCTGAAACCATCGCGCCGGGACGGGTTTGATGGCGGTCGGCGTAAGGTAAACAAACTGCCCGCAGGCCGCCAGCATAACGTCGCCTATGGTCTGCATCACGTCGGCGTCGGCCTGCCTGAATCCAAATTCCTTCTCAATCCATAACAGCAAATCCGTCCGCGACAAGCTATCCATCCCCAAATCAGCGGCCAATCGGTCAGTATCTTTAAGGTTGGCGATTCCCGTCTGTTGAGAAAGATGCTGGAGAACAATCTGGCGGGTCGCATCAGGGACCTTCGAGTAATCTGATTGCAGCTTCGGCTGAACCGGCTCCGGCACGACTCGTGTGCCGCCCCTTTCCCATATCATATACGGCACGTATGTATTCGGCGGCGCGTCTGCGTTGTAATATTCTTCAAGATACCGATTGAACGTATTGCGGCCCGCGTCTCTCGGCAAATCGCCCGGCTCATAAAACTCAACCGTAAGCTTACGCTTGGGCGCAAAAAACACACCGCTTGCCAATAATCCCAACACACCTTTAAGCAATGTCGGCGCAACCACCGGCTCCTTCCCCCACGCCCAGCTAAACCGGCTTCCCCAAAGCCCGCGAGTCCGAACCAGCACAATGCGGACATCAGGACAGTTTTTCAAAATCCGCTCGACCGAGCTATTAGCTCCTAACGATTCTTTGCAGCTTCGATATACCCTGCCGGCCGGCCAAAGCACAAGATTTTCACCTTTTTTAAGCCCCTCAATTGTTTCATTCAGCGTTTTTTCGATTTCATCTTTCGCCGCCGGCCCGTAATGGTCAAAGCTCGGAATCGTCCTGACGCCCCACCGCCTGGCAAAAGTTCTTATAAGCGGCCGATTTACCTGGTCCTGGTCGCCGATGCCGTGCGGCTTAAACCGTCCGTGCAGATACGCGAACATAATGACAGGGTCGATTAACGCCGGGTGATTGGGCAGAAAAACAATACCCGTCATGCCTTTGGCGGTGATTTCGTCAAGGCCGATAAGCCGGATGCGGTAACGCAATCGGAAGAGTAACTTTGCGATTGTTGTAACTATACAATCAAGCATTGTCGGTTCCTTTCGGCAGCGTTGCAGCCAGCCAGCCCGCCACGGCCAGCACCATTATCGCCTCAATTGCGAAACAATTGCTGGGCTTTATATGCAGCCGGTCGAAAACGTAAAAAACCACGCCCGACAGCAATACACCCAAAAAGTCCGCAAGATTCGATGACGCAATCATTTTGCCCTTGACATCCCCGGCGGGTCTGACCTGAATAAAACTCGTTACCGGAATACAAAAGACACCGCCTGCAATCCCTATCAAAGCCAACGCCCCGACTATAACGGGCTTTCGCGCCTCCGCCGGCAGATACGGAACTGCCGCTACGACAAACATTCCTCCCGCCATTAACATCGCCGAAGGTGTAAGTGAGCGATGCCATCTCGCGCCCTTCGAAAAAAGCGGTGCAAGCATACTCCCCGCACCTATGCCAACAAGCTCAATTCCAACCATAATACTGGTCATTGTCTTTGTCAGTCCGAATTGTTCAAGGACCATCGCGTTTATGATTAATATCTGCAGATAGCCGGCGAACCAGAAAAACGCCTTGGCGAAAACGGACTTTGCCAGCAATGGGTCCCGTCGAGTGTGTGCAAGGGTGATGAAGGAATCGAGCGGCCCCCCCCATGGAAAGCGTGCATTCGGCGAGGCAGCGGGAAATCCCGGAACAAAAAAAGATATGAAAAACGTAACAAAAGCCATACCCAGGACTGCTCCCGCCGCAAGACAAATGCCCAGAGGAACGCTATTGATGGTGCCTTTTATATCGAGGACCGCGCCGGCGAGAGAGCTGCCTAATAATATGCCGACATTGGCAGCCATAGTCAGAATTCCATTGGCTGTAACAACGCGGTCGGCGGGATATAACTCAGGAATAGTGCCGTTTATCGCGGGACTAAAGAACGTCGCCTGCGCGCCGATGACAAACACCACAGTCAAAATAACCGGCCAGCTCATTAAATAAAGGCCGATTGCTCCGAAAATATACGCGATAACGGACACAAGCTTTACCCCGATTATCACTGTCCGCTTGGAAAACCGGTCCGACAGATACCCGGCGTGGCCCGCAAAGAGAATAAACGGCAGCGTAAATAAAATGGTGATGTAACTCTGCAGTTTCCCTATTCCCGCCGCAACCGCCAGCAGCATAACGCCCTGGCGACAGAAATTATCGTTCAGAGCGCCGGCGAAATATACCCCTGTCATCGCCGCGAATTTGCCCCGCGTGCGCAGGCGCTTTATACCACTCGACTCGTTCAACGGACCATCCATTGTCCCACCATCCATTATGTTTATGATTTGTGTTTTGAAAAACATCTTAACAGATGCGGGCAGTCACGGCAATCAAGGATTGACATCGACTGCATTGACTTCTATATTCAAAATAAGTTAAATATGACTTATGACATTAAAAACATATTTGAAAGGATGAACAAATGTGTAATACATGTGGTTGTCGCAGCTCAATGAAAAAGAAAGCAAAAAAATCAAAGGCAGGCAAACGCAAAACGAAGAAAAAATAAAAATCGGCAAAATATCTCAAATCCCCAGCGACTTGACTTCATCGGCTGATGAAATATTGATGATATTCGCCTTGCGATTTACACGTCGCATAAGGCCGGTGAGCACCTTGCCGGGACCGATTTCGTAAAAGGTTTCGATACCATCTGCCAGTAACCTCTCAACGCATTTTTGCCAGTAAATCGGCTGCGCCAATTGCTTTCTCAATCCGTCTCTAATCTGTGCCGCTGATGCGTAATATTCAGCATTGATATTTGCGATTGTCTTGACGGTCGCCGGCTCAGCGATTTTCGTCTTCGCAAGCTGTTCGCCCAGCGCCTCACCCGCCGGCGACATCATCACCGTATGAAACGCCCCCGCCACTTCCAATCGAACCGCCTTTATTGCCCCGTACTTTTCCGCCAGATTCTGTGCCCTTTCACAGGCCGATTTTGCCCCGCTGAGCGCAATCTGCCCCGGGCAATTAAAATTAACTGGTTCGACAAGCTCACCACAAGCGGCTTCCTGACAGAGCGCCCTTGACTTTTGCTCATCAAGTCCGATTATTGCGACCATACCGCCGCTGGATGCGTCCGCAGCCGCCTGCATTGCCTCGCCTCGTTTTTTCACTAACAGCAATCCATCCTCAAAGCTGATTAGTGCCGCCGCGTGTAAAGCTGTATATTCGCCCATACTCAATCCCGCGGTAACATCGGGCTTTAATGCCGTGGTCGTCCGCATAACCTCAAGAATTGCCGCCGAGACGGTAAATATCGCCGGCTGAGACATCGTCGTCGTATTCAACTTTTCAGCAGGTCCTTCAAAACATATTTTCGTCAAATCAAATCCCGCGATTTCGTTTGCCTTCTCGAATATCGCCTTCGCCGCCGGGAATTGCTCTGCAATGTCCTTTCCCATCCCGACAAATTGTGCCCCCTGCCCCGGAAACAAATATGCGATGCTCATTAGATTCCTTTCAATCTTTAAGCCACAGAGTTTTTGTCTTATTATAGCCACAGAGGACACAGAGGCCACAGAGAAAGTTTTGAGTTCTTAGTATTGAGTTTTGAGTTGCGAAAGGAGGGGGTCTTTTTCCCATCTCATCCGTATTTTCCATTGTCCGGTATCTTTTTCTATGTGAAAAGATTTCTCTCCTTTTTTTACATCAAAGTCTTGCTTTGTATAAAAAATAATAGCGCCAGTATTGAGTTGGTAAACATTAACCTCAAGAAATTCTTTGTCTTTCTTTATTTCATCCAATATCTTAGAACCAATATCCTGTCCTTGATATTCCGGACTTACAAATAACTCCTCCACATAGTTGTTTTCATTACGTATTATAATAAATCCTTTAATTGCTGAACCCTCCTCTTTATAAACATACATTTGGTAATTATTACTCGAACAGTTATCCTCCCATTGCTTTTTTATCTTTGGCAAAAGCGAATGCAAGAATCCTGCTGGAATAAAACCGTGCGCAATCAAAGAGCATGTGAGCCATATCTTACATACCTCATCAATGTCACCCACCTCCATTTTTCTAATATTTTTATATTCGTCAGTCACTATGTAAATATCTCATTTAGTTTTCAAATTATTTAGCAGGTATAGAAATGTCTACTGGTATATTAAGTTAAACAACTCATTAGCACGTTTGACATCCAAAGTTTTTAATATTTTGTATTCTTCGAGGGCTAAATCTTTGTCGCCAACTAAATAATAAACACCACCAAGACCATAATGCGCTAAGGCATTATTCGGATTGATTCTAATTGCCTGTTTAAATGATTCTATCGCATCCTTATATCGACCAAGCTGGCCGTAAGCAGAGCCAAGACCGCAATGTGCATTGTCATAATTCGGATTTTTTATTATGGCCTGCTTATAGGATTCTATTGCATCTTGATAGCGAGCAAGTCTACTGTAGGAAACGCCAAGATTGACATGTGCCAGAGAAAAATCTGGATTTATTATTATGGCCTGTTTATATGATTCTACCGCATCCTGATGGCGGCCAAGTTCACCATTGGCAACACCAAGATTATAATATGCAACAGCATCATCAGATTTTATTATAATCGCCTTCTTGAACGATTCTATTGCATCTTGATAGCGACCAAGTGCACTATAGGCAACTCCGAGACAGCTATGTGCATCAGTAAAATCCGACTTGATTCTAATGACCTGCTTATAGGATTCTATCGCATTTTCATAATCACCAAGTTCATTGTAGGTAATGCCAAGATTGTAGTGGGCTTCGGCATAATCCGGACTTATTCTGATGGCCTGCTTAAAGGATTCTATTGCATCTTCGTTGATGCTAAGTTTGCCAAAACAATAACCAACCTGAAACAATACATCGGCATCTTGCGGTTTTTTTTCTTTTGCTTTTTGAAAGTAAGTGAGTGCAGCGGACCAGTTTTCCTGCCAAAGTTCCTTCATTCCTTTCTGGTAAAATATTTGGGCGTCGTTTATATCGGGGGGAATCGCATTGGATAAAGTAATTTGAGAGATTTCTTTAAGGGTGATGATTTTGTCGGTGGGGATGGCGAAATTGAGGTTTTGGCCTTTGGTTACGATTAGGGTAGCAATGCCGATTACCTCACCTTTGGTATTTATAACCGGACTGCCGCTTGAGCCAGGGGAGATGGGGGCGGTGATTTGGAGGATTTTGCCGAAGGCGGGAATGTCGCGGACAGCCGAAACTATGCCGGATGAGACGGTTGATTCGAGGCCGAGGGGATTGCCTATAACGACAATATCCTGGCCTTCGGACGGGATGGTTTCACTTAGATTTAAGAACGGTAAATTGGCATCAGCTATATTTACGACGAGTTTAACGATATCGGCGTCGGCGTTTTTGGCAATAATGCCTTCAACCGGATATTCTATTCCGGACGAGGTTTTAACTGTGGCTCGGAAAGCTCCTTCGATTACGTGATAGTTTGTAACGATATGGCCTTTATTGTTTATAAAAAAGCCGCTGCCCTGACCTGTTGGCTGATTACTGTCATCGAAGGTTTGAATCAAAACAACTGCGGGCTTTGTTTTTTTAACAAGCTCGACGAGATTGTCGTCTGCTTTGGCGGAAAAAGGGAACGCCATTAACAGGCAAGAAAAAAGGAATAAGTTTCTGCCGGTCATAATTAGGAATCTCCTGATAACACATTAAAAAGACCAAATCACCCGTTATTATGCCAAGTCACGTATTTGGCAGTCAATAAAAATTCTTTGTGTATTTATGGTTCCGCGGTTATTATTGACTGGGTATGGAACAGGTGCTCGAAGAAAAACGGGACGAGTTGCGGGAAATCTGCCGAAAGCACTACGTCCGCCGGCTGGACGTCTTTGGCTCGGCGGCCGGGGACGATTTTACCCCGTCGAGCGACATCGATTTTGTCGTGGAATTCGATGCAAGCGTCGGGAACGAGCGCTTTGACAATTATTTCGAGCTGTTAGACGCCCTGAAGGAGCTTTTCGACAGGCAGGTTGATCTCATCGAGCCGGGCGTTTTGCAAAATCCCTTTTTTTTAGAATGTCTCGAGCAAACCAGGAGGCCTGTTTATGTCGCTTCGTGACCCCCGCAAATGCCTTTACGATAAATGGAACGTCGTCGAGACGAAACTTGACGGACTAAGCCAAAAGGTTCAATCCATTTTGAAAGAGCGAATTTAGTCAGACCATTGGCTTAACAGGTCGAAATTTTCCCTTGCTATTTTGAGCAAATCCGTCATACTCTCCCAGAAAATTGTCCCAAATATTATTTTATGAGCTTATGAGGAGATATACGAATGGCGGATAAGAAGGCGGACTTGGCAGGACCAGGTATTGGCGATTACGCTGAACTGGAGAAAATTCTTCCACAGGATTATACGTCGTTGCTATCACCAAAAGAGACACAACTGGCGATATATGACGCCAAGGATTACATCGAGAAGAACCTTTGCAAAGAGCTTAATCTGATTCGAGTTACCGTGCCCCTGATTGTGGACGTGGAAAGCGGCGTCAACGACTACCTCGACCGCGATGGCTCTCGAACCCCCGTCGGCTTCCACATCTCGAATGACCGCGACAAAAACCCCATTGACGCCCAGGTCGTCCAGGCCGCAACAAAGTGGAAACGAGTCGCGCTGAAACAATTCGGTATGAATATCGGCGAAGGCCTCCTTACAGATATGCGGGCCGTCCGAAAAGATTATTTTCTCGACCACGACCATTCCGCCTACGTTGACCAGTGGGACTGGGAGCTGGCCATAACCAAAGAGCAGCGAAACCTCAAATTCCTCAAAAGTGTAGTCGAAAAAATATGGATGGTCTTAAAGGGAGCCGAAACACACGTCCAGAAGCTCTTCCCGCAGCTTAAAACCGACAAATACCCCGACCTGCCCGATAAGCTCACCTTCCTTCACGCAGAAGAGATTCTCGAAAGATACCCTGATTTGCCGCGTAAGCAGCGCGAAACCACTATCGTTCAGGAATACCCCGCCATCTTCATTTACGGCATCGGCTGGACCCTAAAAGACGGCTACCCCCACGAGCTGCGGGCCGCCGACTATGACGACTGGGTCACCGATACCTCCAGCGAAACCGGCAAAGATACACACGGCATCAACGGCGACATACTCGTCTGGAACCCCGTCACAAAACGCCGCCACGAGCTGACAAGTATGGGTATCCGCGTCAACGCCGATACGCTTAAAATACAGCTCGAAATGACCAGCCAACTGCATTTTATGAAGCTGCCCTATCACCAGGGCGTTTTGAATAATCAACTGCCGCTGAGTATCGGCGGAGGCATCGGACAATCGCGCACCTTTATGATTCTGCTTAAAAAGGCGCACCTCGGCGAGGTCTCTGCTACCGTCTGGCCAAAAATCCTCAAAGATATGTGCCATAAGAAAAACATTCACGTTATTGATTAGCAATTAGTGTGAATTCGTTTCTGCTAAATGGAGACAAAGGATATGTCAGAGAAACGTTTGGCGGTTGTTACCGGAGCCGCACGGGGAATCGGCAGGGCCATAGTGCTCGAACTACTCAAACAGGGACGAATCGTCGCGGGCCTTGATATCAACGCCGAACAACTCCGCGACCTTGAGGACGTATGCGAACAGCAGGGCTTTGATGTTATTACCAAGTGCGTCGATATTACAAATACTCCTCAGCTCACCGAGGTTTTGGAAGAATTAGCCAATCAACTCGGCGGCATCGGCGTCCTCGTCAACAACGCCGGCATCACCCGCGACAAGCTTATGATTCAAATGGACGACGACGATTTCGACAAGGTAATCGCCGTCAACCTCCGTGCCGCCTTTGTCGCGACGCGCGTGGCCGCACGTTCGATGATTCGCAATAAATTCGGCCGAATAATCAGCATCAGCTCAGTCGCAGGCGTCATAGGCCAGGCCGGCTCGGCCAACTACGCAGCCAGTAAGGCCGGGCTAATCGGTATGACTAAATCAATCGCCCGCGAGGTCGGCAAAAAGAACATCACCGCCAACTGTATTGCCCCCGGCTTTATCCAGACCGATATGACCGCCGTCCTGCCCGATATCGTCAAAGAGGCCGCGATGCAGGTCATTCCCGTCAGGCGTTTCGGCACAGTTGACGACGTCGCCCGCGCCGTGGCCTTTCTCGCTTCCGACGACGCCGGCTACATCTCAGGCCAGGTCCTCGCCGTCGATGGCGGTATGTCTATGTAACAATATATTCAGTTGCAGGGCGGGGTCTGTACCACCGCTTTAATCCAAAAATTTTCAAAAAAATTGGTTGTTTACATAAATCCCGTCGGGTATTATACTTGCCGACTGAAGGATAGTGCAGCGACTGACCGGGTCCGCTGCCGGACAATTTGTAAATACAGTGTTTTTGGAGGTATGCAAGTGAGTGCTGATACTGTGGATGTCCAGGCGATTGAGCATAAAGTTATTGAGATAATAAGTGAACAAATGGGCGTTGATAAGGCGGAGATAAGCCGCGATACTTCCTTCATAAACGACCTGAACGCCGACTCGCTCGATACAGTCGAGCTGGTTATGGAATTTGAGGATGAGTTCGGAATGTCCATTCCGGACGAGGAAGCGGAAAAGATTCAGACCGTCGGTGCGGCTGTTGACTACATCGTCAATGTAGCCAAGTCGGGAAAGAAAAAAGCGTAGCCGCACTCAAATGGACAGGCGTAGAGTTGTAATCACAGGTTTGGGTTGTATTACAGCCCTGGCGGAAACCGTTGAGGGCTTCTTCGATGCCCTTTGTCAGGGAAAAAGCGGCATCTCAACCATTGATTCCTTCGACACAACCGCCTATCCAGTTCACTTCGGAGGACAAATCAGGAGTTTCGACCCCGCCAGGTATATCGACTTCCGTGAAGCCAAACGGATGGACCGCTTTTCACAGTTTGCCGTCGCCGCGGCCAAGCATGCCGTAACAGAAAGCGCCATTGACTTCACGAAAGAAGACCCCTATCGAATTGGCGTAATCGTCGCAACGGGTATAGGCGGCATAAAAGAAATTGAAGAACAGCACGTTATCCTGCTCAACAAGAACCCTATGAGGATTTCGCCTTTTACGGTTCCCCGCTTAATGTCAAACGCCGCCGCCGGAAATATCGCGATTCAATACGGCCTGCGAGGCCCCAATTTCTGTGTCTCAAGCGCCTGCGCCAGCAGCAATCACGCTATCGGCGAGGCGTTCTGCAATATCGTCTCCGGACGAAGCGAGGTTGTTATAACAGGCGGCACAGAGGCCGCCCTTACACCCATCGGACTGGCCAGCTTCTGCGCCGCAAGGTCGCTTAGTTTGCGAAATGATAATCCCCCAGCCGCCTCAAGACCCTTCGACAAGGACCGTGACGGCTTCGTCCTCGCAGAAGGTGCAGGCATTATCGTCCTCGAAGAATACGAGCACGCCAAAAAACGCAATGCGAAAATTTACGCAGAATTACTCGGTTACAGCGCTACCGATGACGGATTCCATATTACAGCCCCGCTTTCCGACGGCGCCGGCGCCGCCAAAGCGATGGAGCTTGCCCTGAAAGACGCTCAGTTACCGCCCGAAAAGGTTGATTATGTCAATGCTCACGGGACAAGCACTGAGCTGAACGACATCGCCGAGGCCTCGGCCATAAAGTCGGTCCTGGGCAGCCACGTTTATAATATAATGGTCAGCTCCACCAAAAGCGCCTACGGCCACCTGCTGGGGGCAAGCGCCGCTATCGAGCTGATAGTGTGCTCAATGGTTATTACAAAAGGCATTGTCCCGCCGACGATTAACCTTGAAAACGTGGACGAACGCTGCGACGACAAGATTGATTACGTGCCCTTGAAGGCAAAGGAAAAAAAGGTAGGTATCGCGATGAGCAATTCATTCGGCTTCGGCGGGCACAACGCCTGCTTAGTCGTCGGTAAAATTTAATATCACCGCAAAGCTGCAAAATTCCATCCTGAATCCGAGGCAAAGCATCCCTGTCCTCTACGCTGCCCGTCCTGAGCTTGTCGAGGGCGCTTTGCAGCGAGTAATCTGTGGTTAGAACCGGATTACGTTCGCCCCCCACGTCAGCCCCGCCCCGAACGCGACAAGTATAACAAGGTCGCCCCGGCTGATTTTCCCCGCTCGTATCGCCTGGTCGAATGCCAGCGGCACTGACGCCGCCGACGTGTTGCCGTATTCGTGGATATTTATGAAATACTTTTCAGGCGGCAGTTCTAACCGTTTCGCCGCCGACTCGATTATGCGGGCGTTCATCTGGTGCGATACAACCATCTTCACGTCGTCCAACTTCAGCTTGCATTTTTCAAGACACTCTTTAACAGCCTCAACGATGCGCCTTACCGCCTGCTGATAGACCTCCCTGCCGTGAATCTCCATAAAGACCATATTGGCATTCTCCAACGGCCTGCTGACGGGGTGCCGCGAACCGTATGCCTGGCAGTTCAGCGACCGCCAGTTGCTTCCGTCGGAATACATAGTGCTGAAAATAACACCGCTTTGAGCGTCTGTCTTTTTTCTCGGCCTGGCCTCAAGAACAACCGCTCCGGCGCCGTCGCCGAAAAGGATGCAGCTTGTGCGGTCCTGGTAATTGGTGATTTTTGTCAGCGCTTCTGCGCCGATTATCAGCGCATTTTTAATCCGGCCGCTTTCTATGAACTGCTGGGCTATTGAAACCCCGTAAATGAACCCGCTGCAGGCCGCCATCAGGTCAAAAGCCCACGCCTTTTTTGCGGCAAGGTTCATTTGCACAAAGCAGGCCGTTGAGGGAAATACCATTTCGGGCGTGATGGTCGCCACGATAATAAGCTCGAGCTCCTCAGCCGTCAGGTTCGCCGACGCCAGCGCCTTTTGGGCCGCCTCCGTCGCAAGCTGAGCTGTGCTTTCTTTTTCTGAACACTTGTGACGTCTTTTTATACCCGTGCGGGCGCTTATCCATTCATCCGACGTCTCGACCATTTTGGCAAGGTCCTCATTGGTCAAAATCCCCGCCGGTGTGTATGAACCGTGCCCCGTTATAACCGCGCAATATCGCGGCGCTTGCGACTCAATCGACTTGTCCATCCGTGACCCTTAAAGCAACGTCCTGCGGCTCGCCTGCCGGCGTATCCTCGACGATGGCGCTGGCGGCCAGATACGCGGCAATTTTTTCATTAATCCGTTCACCGTAGTATTTCTTGGATATCAAAATCGCGTTTTTTATCGTTCTCGCCTCGCTCGCCCCGTGGCATATAAGCGCGGTCCCGTTTACCCCCAGCAAAAGCGCACCGCCGTATTCGTTATAATCGTGTTTTTTATATATATTAGTCATTATGCTCTTGAATATAGGTGCCAGAAGAAAATTCATCTTCTGAGACATAACTTCCTGCTTGATTGCCTTGAAAAGCCCGTCAACAAGGCCCTCGGTCAGCTTCAGTATTACGTTGCCGACAAAGCCGTCGCATACGGCCACGTCGCAGACCCCCTTGAAAATATCACGCCCCTCGATATTGCCGATGAAATTGATTTTCGGGTCCTTTTTAAGAAACTCTCTCGCTTTTTTGACGTTTTCATTGCCTTTGGCGTCTTCTTCGCCGATGCTCATTAATCCAATCCGCGGGCTTTGTATCCCGAAAAGCCGCCTCGCATAAATCATCGACATTACAGCGTATTGATAAAGATTGATGGGTTTACACGCGATATTAGCCCCGACATCGCATATTGTAACCGGTCCCGTAAATGTCGGAAAAACTACCGCAATACCAGGCCGATTAACTCCTTCCAGGTTACGCATCCGCATCTGAAAAGCCGCCACACACGCGCCGGTATTACCCGCTGATATGACCGCGTCCGCCTTGCCTAATTTGCCTAACTTAGCCAGAATAGATATCGAGCTTCGAGGCATCTTACGCAGCGACTCAACCGGCGGCTCATCCATTCCGATTACGTCGGGCGCATGCTCGATTGACAGCGTCGCGGAATATCCCCCCCGGCCCTGAACTTTGGGCTCCAGAACTTCCTTGGGCCCCACCAGAATTACCTCGTCGCCCTTTTCAAGCGATTCCAGCGCCAATAACGACCCCGAAATCACCGCGTCGGGGGCCAAATCGCCCCCCATTGCGTCTATGGCAATGCGCATCTATTATCCCTTCTCGGCTTGTTCCGCGACCTTGAGAGTGATTTTTGAATTGAGATAGCCGCATTTGTCGCACGCGGCGTGCGGCAGCTTCGCCTGCCCGCATTTAGGGCATACACTATAATTAACCGGCTTGAGCCGATGATGTGCTCGTCTGCTGCGGGTCTTGCTTTTACTTACCTTTTTTACCGGAAGCATTACTCATTTACTCCAAAAGGGCCGTCTGTTTCGTTTCTTTCGCGTTACTTCAACATTAAAGCCGTCTTTAATAATTCACCACCGCTTAGTTGTCAAGCGAAATTTATCGGCGCTGGCTATTTGGGCGGTTTAGTGATTCCTAAATGCCTGTCGGCGAAGGACAAAAACTGCTGCCAGTCATAATCCGTTATGCTATGGCCGCCCTTTCGGCTGTGAAAGCCGATAAAATCGCCCACGGGCATCTCAACCGGCGGCATCTCGTTGACCTCAAGCCCCCTCTTGCCGAACAATTTATAAACCGGTTCAGCGTCCTTGGCCGCCAAAAACGACCCCCGCGGGTCGCCCCAGTAGTCCTCCTCGGCTACAGCGATATACACCGGCCTCGGCGCAATTAACGCGATGAGCATATGCCAGTCAACCGGCAAATCGTTAACGCGATAGTTATAGCTTTTGAAATTCCCGCAGAACCAGTGCGGTGCATAACCATTCATCGACTTGACCGTTTCCCCGAATCCCCGCCGGACTAAAACCTGCCCGCCGCAGCCCGACTGGCCCGAAAAAACAATCGCGAAACGAGGGTCCTGCGCCCCCGCCCACATCGCCGTCTTGCCATACCTCGAAAATCCAAAAACGCACACTTTATTCGCGTCGATATCCGCATCTGTAACGATATAATCCATCGCCCTGCTCATCCCCCACGCCCAGGCCCCAATCGCCCCCCATTCGTCCCGCTCCGGCCGGGTCTGGTCCGGGTCGGAAAAGACCTTGCGTATGCTTTTTTCGTATGAACCCTGTCTTGTATCCGGCTCAATCTGCCAGGGATTAAATGTGACTAATCCGTAGCCGCGACGAATGAGCGCCTGCGGGTCAGGCCCCCAGCCCGGTATTAAAAATACAGGCGCAGGCCTTTTCGCCGCGTCAACCGGTAAAGTAATATTGACGTTCATTCGCGGCCCGTCTGTTTTGGCAGTGAAATAGATTGAGACATTTTTAATAATGGCTCTGCCATTCAAACCTGAGCGGTCCTCCGATGCGACTTTCGAGGTCATCCCGTGGGGTCTGCCGATTACCGTCCTGCCATAAACGTGCTTCTCGAAAAGTTCCAGAATCTCCAGCCGGCGTTTTCCCTTCCATGTATTTACGTCGTTGACCTTTTCGCCGTTGAGCATAACCAGCGGGTCAGGCAGATTAAATTCCGGGACCTTTTCTTCGTCATATTGCCCCGGCGGCATTCCCCGCGGCAGTTTCGGTGGAACCGCCAAAACAACGTTGCACCAGAACGTCAATAACAAACACAGCCCTATTCTCATAAATCATCATCATAAGCCCATCCCGGCTGTGGCTCGGCGCCTGCGCCGAGACGAGTTGAATTTTTACGTATTATAGTGTTTAATGTAACCGGATGCCCAGACAAATTAAAAATCTATTCAGGCCCAGGTATGGTTTACTCGGTATCAGCGTGTTGTTTTTCGGCGCAGCTTATCTTTTTTTAGTTTTTGCAATAAAAACGGAGCTTATTTACTATTTTTTCCAAATGCGCTCCAAATCTCCCAATTTCAGAACCGGCACCGAATTTTTATTGGATTGTATTTCTTATCCCGGCGGGCCGGCCCAGTATCTGGCGGCATTTCTCACGCAATTGTGTTTTTTCCCCTTGTTAGGTTCCTTATTCATCATCCTGATTGCATGGGGGCTATACCGTTTTACAGGAACACTGCTCAATATCTCACCGGAAAACCCTTTGCAGGTTGTTTGTTATATGCCGGCATTTCTGATATTAATGAAATGCGGTCGATACGAAAATCCGTTATTTACTGGCACAGCTCTTTTGATTATTGTTCTTGTTTCAGTGGTCTATCAGAAGACCTCCAGGCGTATAGGTTGGCTAAGGTTACCTTTGTTTGTGATATTAACAGCGACGTTCTATTATATCGCGGGAAGCGCAGTTCTGACGTTTGTGATAATCGCAGCTTTGTTTGAGCTTTTTGAAAGACGAAAACCGGCTGTCAGCATGGCTTTTCTTTTAACCGGAGCGGCTGTGTGCTGGCTTTCAGGTGAATTTCTTTTCAGATTGGATGCGGGCGATTCATTTCTTTCGCTAATACATTACGTCCAGGTTTTGCAAATCGTCGAGCAGGAAAAATTGTCGAGATTTATTGACATTGCATTATTGGCCTTTTTCCCGGTAACTGTTTTAATAGTTAATATAATCCGGCGGCTGATACCAAAGATGAGGGATTCAAGTTTAAAAAATTTGAGCCGGAAAAATAAATCGCTGGTTTCGGAAGAAAAAAAAGCCGAAGCCCTCGGATGGCTGGTTCAGGCGGCGCTTATAACTATTATTGGTGTGCCTTCTGTCCTTTTTTCTTTTGACCGGCAGGTCAAAAAAACTCTGCAGGTCATTTTTTTTACAAGCAGGCGAATGTGGCCTGAAGCGCTGACAATCGCACGAGAAGGTTTTTTGAAGCAATATTTTCCATTTTGTAACAATGCTGTTAATCGAGCATTGTTTTATACGGGCCGGCTGGGTGAAGAAATGTTTGCTTTCCCTCAGTCGCTATCGGATTATGATTTGGTTTTCAACAAGGAACCGCAGAAAAACATTTCCTATATAGAGCGGCCGGAGTTGTGTCTTGATTTGGGGATGATAAACGCGGCCGAAACGATTGCTTACAACTTCCTTCCGCCGTCGAATGGCAACCCCTGTATGCTTAAACAGCTTGCGCAGATAAATCTGGTTAAAGGACAAATCGAGACGGCCAAAATGTATCTGAATGCGCTTAGCCGTTATCCGGCATACACAAAAGAGGCGGTTAATATGCTGCATAATATTGAAGAAGACCCGCTGCTTGAGCGTGACCGGCGCATTCAATCATTACGGGAAATCATGGTCGAAGATGAATTCGCCTTTTCCGGTTTCGATGAGGAACTCTGGCTTAAAGAGCTTCTGCGGAAAAATAAAAACAATAAAATGGCATTCGAATACCTCATGGCTCATTATCTTCTCGAACGTCAGCTTGATAAATTTGTCGAAAACCTTCCTCGTCTTGACGATTTGGGATATAAAAATATTCCTCGCCATTATCAGGAAGCTATTTTGGTTTACAAAGGCGTAATGCAAAAAGATATTGATTTAGGCGGTCGGGAAATAAATACTGAGACAGTTAATCAATTCAATCAAATTAGTGAAATCGTAAATGACCCGGATAATAGCAATTTGAAAACTCTGAAACGCAAATTAGCGCCGTTAGCGCCGAAATTCGGCGCCACTTATTTTTTCTATTATATATTTGGCTCAAATGAAAAAACGTAATGGTTATTTATTGATTCTTGGTCTCATTGGCTTGATATGCGCAATATCCGTTATTTTATTGCCAAAAGTATCTGAGCCGAAAGAATTTGTAACCGTTGACAAGGATATCGCGATTAAGCCGGATTACACCGGTATTACCATCCCGCTTAATATCGCTCCTTTGAATTTTGTTGTTCTCGAACCCGGCCGGGAGTATTTTGTTAAAATACATTCTGTAAACGGCAAACCGATTAATATCCCAGGCAATAGAAACAAAATTATCATTCCTCTTCGTAAATGGAAGACCCTGCTGGAGGCAAATCGCGGCGAAAAGCTGTTTTTTGAAATCTATATAAACAACGGACAGTGGAAAAAATACAGGTTAATTGAAAATTATATAGCAGAAGAAAATATCGACAGCTTCATTGCTTACCGCCGTATCGAGCCGGTATGCTCTGTTTGGGGACAAATCGGAATTTATCAGCGAAATCTTGAAAATTTCAGCGAGTCCCTGATAGTTCATGGTAAAACATTCGCCAATGATTGTGTTAATTGCCACAGCTTCGCAGGAAATAATCCTGAAACCATGTTGATAGGTATTCGCAGCAGCAAATACGGCGGTTCTGCTATATGTGTCCGCAACGGCAGCATTGAGAAAATCGATTCAATTTTCGGCTATACTGCCTTGCATCCCAGCGGACGCCTTATCGCCTATGCATTTATCAAGGTAAGGCAGTTTTTTCACAGCACAGGAATGGAAATTCGCGACGTCGTCGATCTCGACAGCACTATAGCTTATTATAATCTCAGCAGCAAGACGATAAAAACGGCTCCGAATGTATCTGAAAAAAATCGCCTTGAAACGTATCCTGCCTGGACGCCGGACGGCAAATACCTCTACTTTTGCAGCGCACCAATACCATGGCAAGACCGCAACAAATTGCCTCCTGAACACTACGAACAGGTTAAATATGTGTTGAGACGCATTAGTTACGACGTTGAAACCGACCAGTGGGGCCAGCCGGAAACAGTTCTCTCGGCTGATAAGACCGGTTTGAGTATTCTCGAGCCCCGCGTGTCTCCGGATGGCAGATTTCTTCTTTTCTGTATGTGTAACTATGGTTGTTTCCCCGTCTATCAGCCCTCAAGCGACCTTTATCTGATGGACCTCAAGACAGGCGATTACCGCAAGCTCGCTATCAACAGCGAATATTCCGAATCCTGGCACAGTTGGTCGAGCAACAGCCGCTGGATTGCGTTCAGCAGTAAACGAAGAGGCGGTCTGTTTACCAGAACATACATAAGCTTCGTGGATGAGCAGGGTAACGTCCATAAACCTTTTATAATGCCTCAAAAAGACCCCGAGTTTTACGACTCGTTTCTCGAAACTTACAGCGTCCCCGAACTGATTACCGGCCCGGTCAGGGTTGACTATAAGGCGATTGGCCGGGTAGTCCGCTCTGTCGAGGGCATCAAAATTGATATTCCCTACACCACCGCCACTCCCGTTGCCGGCAGTGAAAAGTTACACCCCCGGCATAATGAACGCGAGTAGTAAAGGGATGCAAGACACAAGACCTGGGTCTGCGGTCTTGTGTCTGGGGTCTGGGGACTACCTGGCCAAATCATCGGCGGCGTTGGCGAGAAAGATATAAGCGGCGGCGTTGCCTATAGTGTATTCGTTTTCCGCCCACAAAAACGGCCAGTCCTCCTTGTTCTCGGGGAAATCCGGCTTAACCACCAGAACTCCAGGAACGACGCCGCCTGCGATAAACGTAAAATCAGCCCGGTTGTTGCCGTAGCCGATTTTTTTTGAGTGAGTCCCTACCGCCGACACGAATGAAATATCCGAGCCGGGATGACAGCCATAAATATAATCAAGAGCACGCAACGTATATTCGGAAGAAATAATATCAGGATACGCCTTGTGCAGAATGTAACTGTTAATGCCGAAATAAGTAACCCAGCCGCTGCCCGCCCAGCCGCCCGTCGAAATCGGGACGCCGAACGGATTCTGTTCGTTAAATTTATCGATGTCGGTTTTATACTTCCGGACAAGCGCCTCTAATTTTTGCGAATATGAGGCGTCCATATACGGCTTTGCCCGCACAGCCAGCGCCGCCAAACGATTAAACTGCCTCTCAATTGCTGGCATCATCTCGTTTATCCGCTTGGCGTATTTAGCGTTTTTTGTGGAAATCAAAAGCTCCAGAGCCGCGTTAAGCTCCTCGCCTTCTAATCTCCCGAAACTGTCGAAAGCATGGGGCACATTCGGCTCATGGCTGTGCTCCTCGTCCCAGATTTTTTTCGCCGTAGCGATACACTCGTCCGCTAAAGCATCATTATACCCGCGTAACGCTCTGCTTGCCGCTGCCAGCGCCGCTGCCGAGCCATAATTCAGGGGTGTTGACTTGGTAGTAAATATCCATCGGTCGTCGGGGACGCCGCTTTCAAGACAGTTTGATTCAGTGGGTAGCATTTTAGGATTGTAGATTAGGTTGTCGGTCTGGGTTGAGCCGTCGCCTAAATGTGTGTATTGCGAAAGGATCGGGTCAACAATGCCACGGCAGGCGTGGCCTATCGTTCTCTGCTGAGCGATTAAAGCCAGCGTCCCGTGCTCGATTTGCTGTAAGAAATCAGGTGTACCATCGGGATGGTGAATATCGACGTATCGATTATTCTGGTCGATGAGCGTTTCATCTCTTGTCGGCCGGAATGTCTCCCATATCTGGACGAGCGTCGAAACAGCGTGATTATGCGTTCCGGTTTGAATGTCGAAATCTCCTGCATCGAACCATCCGCCTATATTAAGGCCGGGAATATGCTCCCCCGGCTGATAAGGTGAATCGGTTGTCGGCCCCTGCACATACAAATCGAAATGCTTGTGATTGACGGGGGCCTGGCGGGCATCGTCGAGATGGCACTTGCCGTGCCAGACCCGATACGCTTCATTAACAAACATGTGGTCCATCTGCTCGGCAAAATAAACGTCTAACGTCGCCTGCCAGCAGTTCTCGAAAACATCACCCGCAATTCTGAATGGCTTCGTCCGCCCGCCCCCGTATTCAATCACGTATAAACCCGCCTCCTGAACGGCCGTAAAATCAAACGTGCAATAATTATATCTCAAGAATTTCCCCCATTCTTTAACCTCTCCTTTATACGCCTCTGTAAACCTGCCGTTCTCCGTAACTTTAAGGACCCTCGCCGACTTAAGCGCCTTGTCATTTTTATCCAGTTCGATTACCGCCGCCTTCTTCTGTTTCGACAGATACCCCACCTGCGAATGCCCAATCACCGCAGGCCTGACCCAATCCGCAATCGTATTGGCCGTTAAAAACCATTCGACAACCTTACCTGTTTTCCCCTGTGGAATAAGCGTCCGCACAACAAACCACCCGTTCTGCGCCTTATTCCGCCCATCGAAAAGCATCAGTTCACCTTCTCTGGCTTCTATCGTGACTCGTCGTTGCGGGTCTTCGGGCGCAAGGACAAGTGTCTTGCCCCTTGCTATCGGCCTCGGCTCGACTACTCCGTCATTTGCAATTTCCATCGGCCCAGTCGGGTATAAGGGAAATACCCCGCTTTTTCCGTCAATCAAATATGCTTTCTCAAAATAAGCCGCCGGCAGAAACTCAAGATTAAACCCTGCCCTGCCCGCTAATCCCTCCGGCAGCGGCTTATCAAGCTCAACGCTCAAAATCACCCCTTCACCTCTCGCCTCGGTCTTCACAACGTAATTGAAATCCTCTGCCGGATAAGACAAATACGCCTCAATATAGTTTCCCTCCTTATTTACGACTCGTTTGACCATTCTTGGTATCGGGTCCCATTGCTCAGGCGTAGGGTTGAGCCGGACGTCGCCGTTAGTAGCGGTCCTGACCTCGTGATGAATAATCTCTATCCCGCTGAGCTTGGAATCGTCAAAAAAGTTCACATCATACCAGTCACTGAACGCCAGGACGTTCAGCCCTCGCGTCTCAAAATACTCGTTTGCATTGAGTTTCAGTCCTTCGCCGTGCTTATGCCCCTGTTCACAGCCGCAAACCCATAACATAATCGCTATCGAGCAAACAAACATCTTTCTCATCATTTCTTAAAATCCTTTCTTATTGCCCTCGCATTTCAGCTTGAAAACAATCGCCTTGTTATCAACCTTCTTCGAAGGCGTCGTTAATATCATACCCGCCTCGGTTTGCGTCCATTTAATCTTCTCTTTAGTTCCTAACATCGAAACGCTTCTTATCCCTATATTGCCTGCCTTGCCCTCCCTGCCGAATATCGTGAACGCAACCTCCGTATTTTCCCCCGGCCAGCCCAGCACTATCGCGTAAACCGTTTTTCCCTTCCGCGTATAGCGTATGTCCTTTGGCCCGTAACCCCCCTTCATTTTCGCAAACTGCCCCCCCTTTGCCATTTTCGTCGGCCCTTCACCGTAATCCACAAACGGCCTCGTCCCGTAAATTGCTTCTCCATATTTCCTCATCCACTCCCCTATTTCCAGCAGGACCTGCTTTTGATTTTCCGGTATGGTCCCATCCGCCATAGGCGATATATTCAGCATCATTTGACCGTTCTTGCTGACGATATCCGCAAGCGTCCTCACAATTTCCATCGCCTTTTTTATCCCCAAATCCTGCGTATAGCACCACGACCCCCGGCTTATCGTATCGTCGGTCAGCCAGACAAAATCAGTCAGCTTGTCCGCCCTGCCCTTCTCGAAATCCTCAATGCCGACATCCCTCGGCAAATCATCCTGCTTATATGTAACCACGACATCCTTGCCCAGCTTAACCGCGTCATTGAAATAATGCGCCAAATACTCTTTTTTATACGTTCCGGGTATTTCATCCAGCCAGGAATCGAAATACATCAAATCCGGGTGATATTTATCAATCACCTCGATGAGTTTATCCTCCCACGTCTGGAAAAACTCCTTCGCCGGCATATAGCCATACATAATCGCCCGGTTCGGGTCCTCCAGCAATTCGGGAAAATTCTTCTTCACATACTCGTAATGCCCTGTCCATCGCTTGTTACCCCCCTTCTTTTCAATCTCATAAAGCCCATTCCGCTCGTGATGGAACGTCGTAACAAATCTCATCCCCCGTTTTCGTATGGCCTTTTCAAGCTCGCCGACCAAATCCCGCCTCGGCCCCATATCTTTGGCGTTCCAGGGGTTCACTGAGCTTGCCCACATTGAAAACCCGTCGTGATGCTCTGCCACCGGCCCCGCGAACCTCGCCCCCGCCTTTACAAACAAATCCGCCCATTTATTGGCGTCAAATTTTTCCGCCTTAAACATCGGCACAAAATCCGGATAGCCGAACACATTCGGCTCGCCGTACATCCTGACGTGATGCCTGTACTCCGCCGATTTTATATCATACATATTCCGCGGATACCATTCATTCGCAAACGCCGGCACGCTGTAAACGCCCCAGTGAAAATATATCCCGAATTTCGCGTCCCGAAACCACTCCGGCGAAGGGTTCCGCTTCTTCAGCGATTCCCAGTCCGCCGTAAAAACCTGTTTTCTCTCAACGTTTACCGACTCACGGTCACAACTCCCCGCCAACCCCGTCGTCAGTATCAGGCAAATCATCAACCTTCTCATTTTCGTTTCCAAGCCGGCCCCATCGAATAATTTCCCTGCCAGCTTACCTTTTCCCTTCCGACTTTTCAATTACTGAAATATTATGAAGAAATTCCTGTGTCTTTGAGTTTTCTCGAAAAGGGGAGTTTGTCGAACAATTTCGGATTTAGGATTTGGTATACGGCTGCTGCCTTTGACTGCGCCAAGCTAATCTGTCATTAAAAAGGCGAGGCCGGCCTGAGCATAGTTTCTCGAAACCAGCGAGCATCCTGATGCAACTATTGGAAAGGACAAGTGTGCCACACAAGGTTAACGCACATTAGAATTATTACGAATTCCATGAGAAATCAGCTAAAGAAGGGAGTCAGACCGCCCGTCCAACTCCCTCCTCAAATAAAAACTAATCCTATTTGGGTCCTGCCGGCTTTTCCGGCGGGGCTTGTTGCGGTTGTTGCGGCGGGGCCTGCTGCGGTTGTTGCGGCGGGGCCTGTTGCGGTTTTTCAGGTGGTGCCTGTTGTGGTTGTTCCGGTACCTGAGGTTTTTGTTCGCCATTCATACAGTCAATCTCCTTTCGCAAATAAAAAAAACTATTTCTCAATATTACCCCTGTATATAGGAGTACATTTGTCATTATAGAGTAAAAACAATGCTCGTCAATATATTTTTTAGTTTAATCGAAAAATAATGCACTGGCGGAACATCACGCAGCATTTTGAACTTATTTATTGTCCTGTGTCACTTCTCTTCGGATAATTTGAACTACTGTGTTAATGACGTTGCCCGCTGATTATAATACCACATAATAGAACGGAGCCTGTCCAGTTTGAAAACATAGTTTATGCTGCCAATGCCTTTAATTGACGGTTATATTCACCTTTTACGCGGTTGGCAATCAGT
>JAFGDN010000043.1 GCA_016932095.1 Sedimentisphaerales bacterium | reverse complement strand
TTGGCCGAAGTGGCGGAACTGGCAGACGCGCAGGATTCAAAATCCTGTCCTGGCAACAGGGTGAGGGTTCAATTCCCTCCTTCGGCAATTTTTCTAACAAAAAAATGCGAGAAAAGGTCAAAAACTTGGATTATCAGTGGATAAAGGCGATTTTGATTAGCGCCGGGTTCGCTATTTTATACCTGCTTATAGCAGGAAGCTCCACGCTTTGGGACCGCGATGAGCCGAGATACGCAAGAGTTACGGTTGAAATGATTGAGTCGGGCAATTACTTGGTTCCTACCTTTAACGGCCAACCCTGGCCAGATAAGCCGATTCTGCTTTACTGGTTAATGTCGTTGCCGGTGCGATTATTAGGACCAACCGAAATTGCCTGTAGATTCTTTGGGGTTATGGGCACTACGATTACGTTGCTTTTGACGTTTTTCATAGGAAAGAAACTGTTCAATGCAAAGGCAGGATTATGGTCGGAGACGATTTTAGCCACAACACTGCTTATGATGTTCGTGGGCAGTTCCGCACTGGTAGATGGCGTGCTTTTGCCGTTTATTGTCGGGACTATGGCGGTTTTCGTCGGGCGAATCGGTGAAAGAATTCGTCCTTTCGACTTTCTCGTTGCTGGTTTATTGATGGGGATTGGAATGCTGGCAAAAGGGCCGGCGGGCTTATTGCCCGTTTTTGTGATTGTGGTTGTTCTGTGGTTTGGCAGAAGGAATTATGCTGAGTTCGTTGTCAATCTCGTCGGTCTGGCGCTATCTGTCATTATAGCCATCGGGATTTTTCTTGCCTGGGCTGTTCCCGCAAATAAAGAGATGGACGGAGAGCTTTTCCGGGTATTCCTCGGGCATCATATTCTCGCCAGGACGCTCAGGCCAATGGAAAGTCACGGTGGAAATTTTATTTTATATTTACCATACTATTCCGCCATAATAATCGCAGGATTTTTCCCGTGGACGGCGTTTCTTCCGGGGGCATTTTCAGCCATTATCGGAAAAAGAATCGGTATTGCGGGGGCACGAAATATAGTATTAAGCTGGATTGTGGTAACGGTAATTCTAATGACCTTGGCAGCGACGAAGCTCCCTCATTATATTCTTTTTGCATGGCCCGCGATGGCGGTAATGGTCGGCGGGACAATCGCGGCGGGAAAAGATATTTTGAGTGAGCGGGACAAAAAGTGGCTTCGCGGAGGGGTGTGGTTTTTGCTCCCCGTAGGATTAGGGCTTGCGTCGGGACTGATTTTGGCCGGATATGCCCTAAAGGTGGAATCGCTCAAATTGCCGGGATTAATTTGCGGGCTTGCCATAATTATAATGACGGGGACCTGCGTATTTTTGCAGATTCGAGAAAAATTCGTCAGCAGCGCAAGGACTATCCTGGCTGGGATTGCGGTTTTTCTTGCGCCGATGTTATTTGGCTTTCTGCCCGCGGTTGAGGAGATTAAAATAAGCCCCTCGATAGCAAAAGCGGTCAGAGAAAAAACAGGCACAGAAGCGCCGGTGGCGACGTATAAATTCGCCGAGCCGACCCTGAATTTTTATATAGGAAGAACGGTTACTCGGCTGAGAAACGAAAATGAGGTTGTCGACTGGCTTAACGGTACTGCAGAAGGAGTGCTGATAATACCGAAAAAGGATTTGAATGGTATAATGCAAAAATCCGGCCACAACCGAATCGAGGTTGATTTCGAGGAAATTGTGTCAAAAGAAGGAATAAATTATTCCAAGGGCGCAGAAAAGCTTGAGGTTACGGCAATATTAAGCAAAAAACAGGCGTCAAAATGAGCAACGACTTGAATATCAGGTGGAATTATTTCAGCCTGTTAATCTTTTTGTTCATCGGCCTACTCATTGCCGCAATGGTAGTTTGTTTCCTTTTCTTCGATGAGCCGGTTTTTTCGTGGCTGCGGCACCATACGGTCAGGTTCAATCACAATATCGCTGAAACGGCATTTGAGCAGTTAGGCAAGGTATTTGCGGTTGTCTGGCTGCTTTTGTTCTGGGTGTGGATTACAGGAAAGCATAAAACAGTTTTGATTGGTCTTCTTGCTATGCTTATTACAATTCCCGCTGTATGGTCTATAAAGGCAGCAGTCAGAAGGCCGCGACCTAATGTTGCGATAAACAAGGAGGCGAACGTCGAAAACAATGCCCAATCGGCCAAAAATTGGTCGTTTCCTTCAGGTGATACCGCCAGCGTGTTTGCCGTGGGGACGGTCCTGGCATTATCTGCTCATTGGCCGGGAATAGTTGGAATTGTGATTTGCTGCTGCATAGTCGGAATTTTGCGCGTATTGGATTTAGCGCATTACCCATCTGACGTTTTCGCAGGAATGGCGTTGGGAATTTTTTGCGGCTGGGCGGCAATAAGAATAAGAAATAAAAATCCTAAAATCGAAAACATTCTCGCCGGATATGAGCAAACGCTCGCCTTTTTCGGAATTTTTCTCATTCCGCTTTTAATCTGGTTTTTCGAAGGGCACAAAAAGCTCAGCATACTACTGACATTTTACGTTCCCATAGCGACGGCTCTTTTCGTTATCAGATGGAGAATGAGGTTAAAAGGCGTAAGTGAACAGGCAAATATTGCCTATATTAACCAGATGAAAAAACAAGGCGACTGGTTTTTCAGGTGGAGAAGCTTTCTCCCTCTAATAATCGTTCCGCTTTTCATCATAGAATTAAGGTATTTCACGTATCCTGAAGACAGCCACTTTCTTGACCGGATGTGGGAGCTTTTTTGCCTGGCAATCGCGTTGGTCGGCCTGGGGATAAGAATATACACCGTCGGGTATGTGCCAAAGAGAACTTCTGGAAGAACAACAAGCGAACCCAAAGCCCAGGAGTTGAATACTACAGGAATGTATTCCATCGTCAGGCATCCTCTTTATCTCGGGAATTTCGTAATATGGGTGGGAATCGTTTTATTCGCCCGTTCCATCTTGCTGGCGGTGTTTTGTTTCTTTGCATTTTTCTTATTCTATGAACGGATAATCCTCACTGAAGAGGCCTTTCTTGCAGAAAAATTCGGCGCTGACTTTACGCTATGGGCACAAAAAACGCCGATGATTTTGCCGAGGTTCAAACTCTGGCGTAAGTCCGCCCAGCCCTTCCTGTGGCAGGCCGTTTTGACCCGCGAATACCCGGGATTATTCGCTATAATAGCGTCGTTTACCGCTATAGAGATTTTTGGCGACAGATTTTACGAAGGCAAGTGGGAACTTGACTGGATGTGGATTGTGATATTTTGTGCCGGTTTGCTGGTTTTTGTAACACTAAGAACTCTAAAGAAATTACAAATAATCAGTAACAACTAAACTCTGTCTTTTTAAACAAAACCGGAAGAGAACTAAAAGCTAAAATAAACTTACAATGTGGAAACAAATCATAACCAGAATCGCCGATTTTCGTATAGCCGCGACGAGAATAATGACTATTTTTATAATGCTATTGGCGATTTTCTCTACACACTCTTTTAGTCAGAACGGCGTCATAGATATAGTATTTGAGACCTCCGGCTTATTTCTGCTCACAATTTGCAGCGTCGGCCGGTTATGGGCGTTATTATACATCGGCGGTTACAAAAGACGAGAGCTTATCACGGAAGGCCCCTATTCAATAACGAGGAATCCTTTATACCTTTTCAGCTTGATAGGCGCGATAGGTATCGGCCTGGCGTCGGAAAATCTTCTTGTTCTTTCAGCGCTGGTCATTTTTTACATAGCTTACTATCCTATAACGATTCTCGCGGAAGAAAAAAAGATGACGGAAACGTTCGGCCAGACGTATCTTGATTATATGAGACGCACTCCGCGATTTTTGCCCAGATTCTCATTATATAAGAGAGACGACCAGAACAAAATAAATGCCGACGTTTTCCTTAAGAATCTTGCCAACGGGATGTGGTTTATATGGATTTTCATTGCTTTGCACCTCATAGAAATGCTTCAGCAGGGCGGTTATATACCTGTATTTCTAAAGGTCCCGTAGATTGTTACCCAAGGCGAAACCGTTGGGAAATATGGTCTTACGCCGAAATCGTCCGGTCCTTCGCCCAGTTGCGGAGCATAGCGACGTCCTCCTGCTTTACCACTGCCAGCGGCTTAGTAGAGTGCAACTGCTCGATAATGTGTTCGGTCGTAATCGGTTCTTTCTTGCTTGTCGCGCGATAAAGCGCCGATATTACCGCCTGCTCAATCTCGGCGCCGTTGAAATCAGCGGATTCCTTCGCTAAAAGCCCGCAATCAAACTCTTCGGGCTTAAGCCCCCGTTTGGCCAGATGAATCGCGAAGATTCCACTGCGTAATTCCTCGTTAGGCAAATCGACGAAGAATATTTCGTCGAACCTGCCCTTTCGCAAAAACTCAGGAGGAAGCATATATATGTTGTTGGCGGTAGCTGCCATAAAGCAGCCGCCCAGTCGTTCCTGCATCCAGGTTAGAAACGTTCCCAAAATCCGCTGCGAAACGCCGCCGTCAATCTCGCCGTCGGATGCGGCAAAGCATTTCTCAATTTCGTCAATCCACAGGCACATCGGCGACAGCTTCTCGACGATTTTAAGTGCTTTGCGCAGGTTCTCTTCGGTCTGGCCTATGTATTTGCTGTAAAGTTTCGTCAAATCCAGCCGATACAGCGGCAGATTCAATTCCCTCGCCACGACCTTTATCGCCAAGCTCTTGCCGCAGCCCTGCACGCCCATCATAAGAACGCCCTTTGGCGGAGGCAGTCCGGCGGCAATATGAAATGCGTGTTTTCTTTCCGCCAGCCATCTCTTTAGATTGTCGAAATCGGCAATGTTTTCTCTGCTTTCGGACAAACAGAACTCCAGCACTCCCTCCCTGTCGAAGATTTTCTTTTTGCAGTTCTCAATCCTCGGCAGGTCGTTAATATCCAGATTGTTGTCGTCCAGGACGCACTCGCTCAGGACGTTTCTTATCTGCTGAACCGACAGGCCGTTAAACGTCTTTGCAATCTTTTTAATTTCATCAGCGGTCAGAGAAATTTTAATCTGCGGATTATTCCTGTAAAGCTCGCTGACGGTTTCTCTTATGATATTACTTATTTCCTCCTCAGCCGGGTATCCGCCGATTATATAAGCGGTGTATGGTTCAAGGTCCTGCGGCAGTTTGTATGTCGAGGCGACAATAATCACCGTATGCCACGTATTTCTGATTTTATTGACGAAATCCTTGAATAACCGCAGCACAACCGCGTCATCAAGATAACGTTCAAAGTCCTTGAGCACAAAAAGCCCTGGTTCGCCGGAGGACAGTATCGGCCCGAGAAATGAAAGTATCGTTCTAAGCATAAATCCCGGCTCTTTTGTCTGATAGTAGCTGCCCTCTTTGTGGTCCCTGCAAAGCCCCTCCGTCACCGACCACTCGAAATATGAAAACTTCCACTCCCTGGCAATCTGGGCAAGCTGGCTAAGGACGTACTCCTCATCCACGGTCTCAAGAAATATGACCGCGTACTTGGACTTTATCAGCAGCATTATTTCTTCGTTCAACGGCCTAATACGTCGGCCTCCTTCTATTCAACATCGCAATTCTTATATCAAATCTTCCCCCGACTTGCAAAGTCAAACAGCCCTTTCTTTTGCCAGTTTTGGGATTTCCTCGGTAAATTAGGGTCGCCTTGTTTCATAAAAAAGTGTAGAATGGATTTATGGAATACAAATACACAGAGTACTTTGAAAAAGAGGTGTTGCGAAAGCGACCATATATCAAAAAGAAATGGTGTGTCTCAGTATTGGAAAACCCGCTTAAGGTCGAAAGACAGGAAAATAACCGCTATCGGTTCTGGGGTATTATCGAAGAATTAGAAAGCCGGGTGCTGCGGGTTGTAACTCTTGACGATAAAAAAACAATACACAACGCTTTTACAGATAGGAATTTCAAAATATGAAGCTGAACTATTATCCAGAAACCGATTCGCTGTACATAGAGCTATCCGACAAGCCGACCGTCGAAAGCAAAGAGGCCTCTGAAGGAATTGTTCTTGACTATGATGCAAAAGGGAATCTTGTCGGCATTGACATCGACAACGCCAGCAAAAAGCTCGACCTGAAAATATTAACTATGACCAAATTGCCTACGCAGATTCAAACGCTCACGGCTTAGTTGTTGCCATATTTTTCTTTTGAAACAGCGTTGCCGTCTTTGAATTTAGATTTTGGAATTGCCTCGCCCTCACCAAAGTCTGTTCTGCTGTGTAACTGCCCATTTATATAATATTCAGTGAAAATCATTTTCCCTTTAGCTACGTGCTCTTTATAATTGTCTATACTGCTGCCGTATCGAACTTCCCAGGTTATTTCATAATAAGAATCGTCGGTTACATATTTAAAGTTATTCAGCATTTCCGGTTTTGCGCCGTCTCCCGGAAAAGGTATCGTTAAATCAGATAACTGCGACGGGTATTGCCCCTTTGCTGTATAATAATCGTCTAACTCTTCACGTATTGCGGCGTTTAACCAGGACATAGCGGAAGAATAACGTGTTCTCTCTGCTATCTCGTTGAAAAATTTAAAGGCATAATATGAAAGCCAGAAGACACAACCTGTCCCAATCACCACTAACACTATTAAAGTTAATTTATTTTTAATTCGCATACCAAATTATTTTGCCACGAAGGGGGAAAGTTCACGGAGGCGGGCGATGATGGGAGGGATTTTTTCGACGGTGTAGTCGATTTCGTCTTCGGTATTGTATCGGCTTAAACTGAAACGGATTGAGCCGTGAGCGGCTGTAAAGGGAACGCCCATAGCCCGCAGAACGTGCGACGGCTCAAGCGAGCCGGACGTGCAGGCAGAGCCGGAGCTTGCGCAGATTCCGAATTTATCGAGCATAAGCAGAATTGCCTCGCCCTCGATATACTCGAAGCTGATATTGGTCGTATTCGGCAGGCGATTTTCGGCATCGCCGTTGACCATACAATCGGGGCATTTTTTGAGAATCGACTTTTCGAGCTTGTCGCGCAGGTATTTTACTCTTTTGTTTTCCTCGTCGAAGTTTTTCATAGCTAATTCGCAGGCCTTACCCAGGCCGATGATACCCGGGACATTTTCAGTGCCGGCGCGCCGGCCGCCTTCCTGATGACCTCCCAGCATAAATGGCGTAAGCCGGGTGCCTTTGCGAACATACAGGATGCCGACCCCTTTTGGCGCGTGCAGCTTGTGGCCCGATAAACTCAACAGGTCGATACTGCTTTTTGATAAATTTATCGGAATTTTACCGACCGCCTGGACGGCGTCGGTGTGAAATATAATGCCTCTGGCCGTAACCATTTCGGCGATTCGTTCCACCGGGAATATCGTGCCGGTTTCGTTATTGGCGAACATAATCGTAACGATAGCGGTATTGTCGTCGAGCTGGCTTTCAAGCTCAGACAGATTCATACGGCCTTTCTTGTCCACGCCAAGCTCAACAATAGTATAACCCTGATTCTCAAGGTCGCGGCAGACAGCCAGGACCGCAGGGTGTTCGACTCTCGTCGTGATGACTTTTCGTTTCTGCGGGTAGGCGGCAAGTGTCCCTTTTATTGCTGTGTTGTCGCTTTCGGTGCCGCAGCCGGTGAATATGATTTCGCCGGGGTTGCAGCCGAGAAGCACGGCAATCTTCTCGCGCGCCTCACGGATTTTAATTCCGACCTGCCCGCCGAAGGTGTGCATACTCGAAGGATTGCCGTAAAGCTTGCTGAAATACGGCTGAATATCTTCGAGCACCTCATCGGCGACCTTGGTCGTTGCGTTATTATCGAAATACACTGTTTTCATCTGCTAACCTCTGTGATGATGCGGCTGTTCTGCCGACTCCCTGTCTTCCTCGACATAAAGGTCCGGGCTGACAAATTCCCTCAGCTTGGCCTCAACTACGTCTTTTATTGTAAATTCCGCCAGATGACACTTGGCGCACATACCTCTGAAAGCAACGATAACCTTATTGCCTTCAACATCTATCAGCTCGATATTGCCGCCGTCGGCTCGAAGGGCTGGTCTGATTTGCTCGTTAATTGTCTGTTGAATCAACTGGATTTTATGAATATTGGTAAGCTTTTGCCCTTTTGCAGGTGCAGCCACAATTTTCTCCTTTGCCTTTTGGCCCTGAACTCGCTCGATGATTTTTTCGATTTCGCCCTTGCAGCCGCCGCAGCCGCCGCCCGCCTTGCAGTAGTTTGTTACCTGCTCGACGGTAGTCAGGTCATTTTCGTGAATGACTCTTTCGATTTCCTTTTCAGTAACACCGAAGCAGACGCAGACGACCCTGCCTTCAAGCTCGTGTTTTTTTGTGCCGCCGGTTTTGTAGTTCTCAATTGCTGCTTCAAGCGCCTCTCTGCCCATAACCGAGCAGTGCATTTTCTGTTCGGGCAGACCTCCAAGATAATCGGCTATATCCCTGTTTGTTACCTTCACTGCCTCTTCGAGAGTCATACCCTTGATAATTTCGGTTAGAACCGATGAGGAGGCAATTGCGCTTGCGCAGCCGAAGGTCTTGAACCTGGCGTCTTTGATTCTGCCATTCTCATCGAGCTTGAACGTCAGCTTCAACGCATCTCCGCACGCCAATGACCCGACCTCGCCTGTGCCGTCGGCATCCTCTATTTCCCCGACGTTTCGCGGATTGAAGAAGTGGTCTCTGACCTTATCCGTATATTCCCACATAATTGCTACCTTTGACTTGCGGTAAGCGCCTGCTCAAAGTCCGCTATTATATCATCAATATGTTCAGTGCCAACTGATACTCGGATGTAATCGGGCGTAACGCCCGCGGCAAGCTGCTCTGCCTCGCTTAACTGCTGATGTGTTGTGCTGGCTGGATGTATCACGAGCGTCTTGCTGTCGCCGATATTGGCAAGGTGGCTGGCGAGTTTGACCGAATTTATGAATTTTATGCCCGCTTCTTTGCCGCCCCTGACGCCGAAGCCCAGTATCGCGCCCTGGCCTGTCGGCATATATTTTTTGGCCAATTTATAATCCGGATGAGAAGGCAATCCCGGGTAGTTTACCCAGCCGATATTCTTTTGCCCTTCCAGCCACTGTGCCAGCTTTAAGGCGTTCTCACTATGTCGCGGCATACGCAAATGCAAGGTCTCGATTCCCTGCAAAAACAGAAAAGCGTTAAACGGCGACATACAGGGACCCATATCCCGCAGGAACTGCACCCTCGCCTTTAGAATATACGCGAGGTTGCCGAAGTTCTCTACGTATTTGACGCCGTGATAACTTGTGTCTGGCTCAGTAAGTTCTGGGTATTTGCCGTTGACCCAGTTGAATTTTCCCGAATCGACAATTGCGCCGCCGATGCTCGTGCCGTGGCCGCCAATGAACTTTGTGCAGCTATGGACCACAATATCAATCCCGTATTCAATCGGCCGAAACAATATCGGCGTTGCCACGGTGTTATCACATATCACGGGCATTCCGTTTTTGTGGGCGATTTCAGCGATTTTTTCGTATTGCAAAATATCGTTTTTGGGATTGCCGATGCTTTCAATGTAAATCAGCCGGCTGTTTTCCTTAATCGCCCTGGCGAAATTCTCCGGCTGCCGGGGGTCAACGAACGTTACCTCGATGCCCAGTTTGCGAAACGTCTGGCTGAAAAGCGTAACCGTTCCGCCATAAAGAGAGTTAGACGCGATGATATGCCCGCCCGCCCCGCAGATATTGAAAATGCTCACATAAATCGCCGATTGCCCCGAGCTTAACGCAAGCCCTCCAACGCCTCCTTCAAGAGCGGCCAGGCGTTTCTCAAGAACGTCCGTCGTCGGGTTCATCAGCCGGGTGTAAATGTTCCCGAATTCCTTCAATGCGAACAGGTTTGCCGCGTGAGAACTGTCTTTGAAAACGTAGCTGGACGTCTGGTAAATAGGCACTGCCCGGCTGCGGGTGTCCGTATCAACCTGCTGGCCCGCGTGAAGCGCAAGCGTTTCCAGGTGAAGCTTTCTTTCATCGCCCATTTTTTAAGTCCTTTCTACTTCGTGGGCCCGCCTCGACTTGCCTGACGCGAGTCGGGCGAGGCGGGTAAAACTTTAACCATTCTGTCGAGGGCGTTTTTCGCCCTGGTTCTTATTTGCTCAGGAACAATAACCTGATAGTGCATATCCTCAAGCGACCAAAGCACCTTCTCCAGAGTAATCCGCTTCATATTCGGACAAACCGCCCGCTTGCTTGCAGGGAAGAACTCTTTGCCGGGGTTCTCTTTTTTTAGCGTGTGAATAATCCCAGTTTCGGTTGCCACTATAAATCTCTTTGCTTCGCTTTGTCTGGCGTATTTGAGCATTTGTCCCGTGCTGAGAATCTGGTCGCTGAGTTTTTTCACCGGCTCGGTGCATTCAGGGTGAGCCATAACGACCGCGTCCGGATATGCCGTTCTGGCATTTTTTATATCGTCCTCGGTAATCGCCGCATGCGTCGCGCAATAGCCGGGCCATAAAATCATTTCACGGCCCGTCTTCTCGCTGACAAACCGCCCCAGATGCTGGTCCGGCACGAAAATAATCTCCTTATTCCCGGGCAAACTTTCGACAACCTCAATCGCATTGGAGCTTGTGCAGCAATAATCGCTTTCCGCCTTGACCTCTGCGGAGCTGTTCACGTAGCAAACCGCCGCGGCGTCGGGGTGATTGCGTTTCAGCTCCCTTAACTGTTCTGCGGTTATCATATCCGCAAGGGGACAGCCGGCGTGCTTGTCCGGCAAAAGCACCGTTTTGCCCGGCGACAAAATAGCCGCCGTCTCTGCCATAAACCGAACGCCGCAAAAAACAATCACGTCCGCCTCGGTTCCCGCCGCCTTTACGCTCAAAGCCAGAGAGTCCCCGGTGAAATCCGCCAAATCCTGAATCTCTCCGGGCTGATAATTATGCGCGAGGATTATGGCGTTCCGCTCCTTTTTCAACTGTTGAATTTTTTCCGACAACTGGACGTTCATTTGCGGCTCTTTTTCTTTCTGTGCTTATTCTTGACGTAAACCAGCTTGGCGTTCGGCGTCATAACGGTAACGCCTGGCGGCACTGATTTTTTTACCCATACGTTGCCGCCGACGACCGCGCCTTTGCCGATTGTCACATTGCCTAATATCGTCGCCTCTGCGTAAATCGTTACGTTGTCCTCGATGGTCGGGTGTCGTTTGCCTCCCTTTATAATTCTGCCGCGCTCATCTTTCGGAAAACTCAACGCACCCAGCGTTGTGCCCTGATAGATTTTCACGCTGTTGCCGATGATGCTTGTTTCGCCGATGACCACACCCGTGCCGTGGTCGATAAAAAAGTTGCTGCCGATTCTTGCGCCGGGATGAATGTCTATGCCGGTTTTGGCATGAGCGCATTCGGTCATAATACGCGGAATCAACGGAACTTCCTTGATGTACAGCTCGTGGGCGATGCGATATATCGCAATGGCTATTATGCAGGGATAGCTTATGACTATCTCCTCGTATGATTTTGCCGCCGGGTCCCCCTCGAAGGCCGCCGCGACGTCGCCCTTCAGCATTTTCCGGATTTTCGGCAATTGCGTCAGCAGGTGCACCGTCGCGTCTTCGGCAAGCTTTCGACAGTCGCCCGTTTCGCAGTTTTCCATGCGGCATCGATACTTTAAAGCCCGCTCTATTTGTGTGGAAAGCTCGGTGTATATATGGCAGAGGATGTCTATGACCACAAAGTTGATATTGGTTTTTGTTATTGTCCTTTTGCCTGTGTAACCGGGAAAAATCGCCTCAAAAAGCAAATCGAGAATTTCAAGAATCTTGTCCCGCACCGGCAGATTCGTCGCGTCGATGAAGTTTATACCCGAGTCGTCCTTATAGGTCTCGATAATCTCATTAACCAGCCCCTCAAGCTTTTTATCCGTCAATTCTCCTTTGGTCATGGCAAAATCCTCTCTAAAAAGTGAAAGCCCGCATTACAAACCGTTCTACTTTGCGTTATCGTACATCTCGGTGGATATGTATCTTTCCCCTGTGTCGCAAATAAAAGTTACGATAACCTTGCCTTCGCATTCAGGACGTTTCGAAAGCTGCATGGCCGCCCACACGTTCGCCCCGCCGCTTATTCCAGAAAGAATCCCTTCTTTACAAGCCAGTTGCCTCGCCGTTTCCAGTGCATCGTTGTTCGCTACCTGTATTATTTCGTCGATTATACTCCTGTTGAGCACATCCGGCACAAATCCCGCCCCTATCCCCTGAATTTTATGCGGCCCCGGTTTTCCACCCGACAGAACAGGCGAATCCTTTGGTTCAACCGCGACCACCTTCAGCTCTTTTCTTCGCTGTTTAAGCATTTCCCCGCAGCCGGTTATTGTTCCTCCTGTGCCGACGCCTGAGACAAGAATATCGACCTTGCCGTCGGTATCCACCCAGATTTCCTGGGCGGTCGTCTCGCGGTGAATCTGGGGATT
Source organism: Sedimentisphaerales bacterium (assembly GCA_016932095.1). Lineage (GTDB taxonomy): Bacteria > Planctomycetota > Phycisphaerae > Sedimentisphaerales > Anaerobacaceae > Fen-1362. Next base: position 23,905 of record JAFGDN010000043.1, on the reverse strand, counting down.
AGCTTGATTTTTGAATTGCTGAGGCATGAAGGAATTTGGTGTCTCGGCTATCAGTTGCTCTGCTTTTTTCACGGCCCCTGTCATCCCCTCCGCGGCCGGAGTGAGAATAAGCTTGGCGCCAAAAAGCTGAAGTATCCGTCGTCTCTCAATGCTCATCGACTCCGGCATTGCCAATACAAGCTGGTATCCCTTTGCCGCGCATACGAAAGCAAGACCGATGCCCGTATTGCCGCTTGTTGGTTCTATGATAACAGTATCGGGCTTAATCTTACCTTTATTTTCAGCATCTTCTATCATCGAAAGGGCAATTCTGTCCTTTACGCTGCCGCAAGGATTCCGGGACTCAAGTTTTGCAAGGATTGTCGCCCTGCCGGACCCCAGCTTTTTAATCCTGATAAGCGGCGTGAATCCGACTGATGCAGTAATGTCCTCAAATATCGCGCTCATTTTTCTCCTCTTGAGTTTTATATCTGATAGTTACCATTATTAGCCTTTTTGGCCTTGTCAAGGATATCCTGCAGCGTCATCGACTGCAAAACATTCTTTATTGCCGACTGCACCTCGCTCCAGACCCTTCTTGCGATACATTCGGCTGCCCTGGCACAGTAATTCTCGTTTGAGACGCATTCAACCGTCATAACCGGGCCTTCAAAAACTTCAAAAACATCGCTGATTTTAACCTTATCAGGGGGTTTGGACAACATATACCCGCCTTTAGCCCCCCTCTGGCTCTTAATAAGGCCAGCCGACTTCAAGGCAGCCATAATCTGCTCGAGATATTTCACCGAAATATCCTGCTGGCGCGCTATAATCCGCGTTTGTAAGGGGCCCTTGCCGTATTTGTCTGCAAGCTCCAGAACGGCCCGTATCGCATATCTTGTTCTTGTCGATAGTTTCATAATCGATTCTCCACTATTCCTACTATATTGATGGTATATTATACGCATTTGTTCGAAGATTGGCAGTAAAAAACGGTAATTTTTTGTTAAATTCGCTTCTTGGCGGAAAAAGTCGAATATTTTCGTCTTTTTACGGGAGGCCATAACGGGGTTGATGAGCAATTGGCCGAAACCGGTGGTATTGTATTTGTCGAAGATGAACCGCCAATTATAGAACGGCGGCTTTCGGCTATTTAGGGAAACCCTGCGGGGAGGCGAATCTATCCAGGTGGAGGAATTGTTCAAGCAGTTCTATTACCTGTGCATGACTTTGAAGATTATACTTTGCGCTGGACGCCAGCATACCGACCCTGATAGAGCAGGCCGAATCGGGAAGCGCCTTGAACATATCCTCATCCGTCCAGTCATCGCCCACGGCCAGAATGAAATCATACTCCCGACCCGAAAGAAAACGCAGCACGGCTGTTCCTTTTGTCGCGCCACCGCACCGTATCTCGACAACTTTGCTTCCCTGCAATATCTGCACGTCGATATTGGCGGTAAAGGCCATGAGGTCGTCGGTAAGCTCCCTTGCTCGAACGGACGCCAGTTCAGGGTCCGACCGGCGGTAATGCCAGACAAGCGAGTATTCCTTTTCTTCGATAAAGGCACCGGGCAGCCGGTCGGCGTAAATCTGGAGTATGGGCAAAATTTTGGGTTTCCAGGAGTTATCGAGGGGTTTGATAAGCTGCCAGTCGCCCTGCTTATCCCTGTTCCAGACGCCATGCTCGGCCACAAATCCGATATTGAACGCCCCGAACCAGTTTTGCAGCGTGTTTTTGTCCCGTCCGCTAATCAGCACGAGGTCGGTCTTCGGGTCGCTTGAAAATTTTCTAATGATTTCCATAAGGTCGGCGCCGGGCCTGGCGGCGCTGGGGTCGTTCGTAAACGGGACAAGCGTCCCGTCGTAATCGAGAAACAGGATTCGATTGCGGGCAAGGTTGAAATTCCTGATAAGCCGTTCTCTGTCCGACTGTCTGAGGAACCTCGCCTGCTGTTTTTTTTGGTCTTCCAACACGTCGGCCAATTCACCCATAAAATCGTCGGCCCATCTGATTACATCGTAACGCCTCAGCCGTTCCTGCATAATTCGCATCCGGCTGGTTTGCTCCTCGATGGGCATTTCGAGGGCGGTTCTGATGGCGGAGGCAATTTCAACGACGTCATTCGGATTTATCACAAGGGCTTCGGAAAGCTCTTTTGAAGCCCCCGTCATTTCGCTGAGGATTAGAACTCCCGTGCCGTTGACTCTGCTTGCGACGTATTCCTTCGAGATTAGGTTCATACCGTCTCTCAATGGCGTAAGTAAAGCAACGTCGCTGGCGGCGTATAACGCGACAAGCGGCTCGAACGGAATAAACCTCGACTGATATATAATCGGCGTCCAGCCGATGGCCCCGAACCTGCCGTTGATTTTCCCGACAAGCTCGTCAATCTGGCTTTTCATTTGCTGATAATGTTCCACTCCGACGCGGGACGGAACCACAACCACGAGCAGGACGACTTTTTTCTGCCATTGTGGATTTTGTTCGAGGAACAGCTCGTAGCCCTCGAGACGCTTGACGATGCCTTTTGTATAATCGAGGCGGTCGATGGACAGGACTATCTTGAAGTTCATCAGCTCGTGCCAGCAGCGGTCTTTCTCCTCTTTTGTTTCCGGCGAGTTGGCGGCGACGGAAAATCTCCGAAAATCAATCCCCATCGGGAACGTATCGACCTTTACCATCCCTTTCGGCAGATAGATGTTACCCATATTATGGTCGTAGCCCAGTATGCGAAGCACGCACCTGAGGAAATATTCCGTGTAGTCGTGGGTGTGAAAGCCGATTAAATCGGCGCCGAGGATGCCCTGCAGGATTTCGGAACGCCATTCGATAGGCAGCGTCCTGAACAGCTCGAAAGTCGGGAAAGGAATGTGCAGGAAGAAGGCCACCGGGATGTCGGGCCTTTGCTCTTTCAAAAGCCGGGGAAGGAGCATCAGGTGATAATCATGAATCCATATCACGTCGCCGGGCCTGGCAATCTTCAGGACGGCCTCGCAGAAAATCTGGTTCACGCATTTGTAGTGGGAGTAGTAGCTCTGGTCATAAACGACGTATGAGGTGAAGTAGTGAAACAGCGGCCAAATCGTTTTATTGCAGAAGCCGTGGTAGAATTTCTCCATAGACCTTTCGCTCAGGAAAACGGGATAGGCGTTATAATCAGAGAACGCTTTGGCCCTGATTTGCTCCTGCTTCGCGTCATCGACGGCGATTCCCGGCCAGCCGACCCAGATATAGCCGGATTTCGTGAGTGAAGAACCTTTCAGCGAATCGAGGTAAGCACTTAGACCCGATACGAGACCGCCGGTGCTTTCCTTGAAAGCAAGCTGTCCGTCTTCTTCGGCAATCGAGATTGGTAATCTGTTTGAAACTATAAGCAACCGCATTACATAATTCTCCGAGACAGATTAAGCAAATCATATTTGTATTTTTGCCGGGCGTCAATCGTTTTCATCAAAATAAAATTTTACGCAGGATATACCTTTGGCTGTTTCAATTGGTTTGAAATAAAGGTAAATTGACAGCGGTAAGTTTTGTCTCGTTAATCAAATGAGCAAAAAAGCGAGAAAGCCGTGGAGTAAAATGCCTGAGCGGTCGCTTGAGCATATTAAGCGTCTCAGCGACGATATATATATGTCTTTTCGAGCACGTCAAATTCACAATTCCGTTTCGCAGGCGGGGCTATACTGTCGCCGGCTTTATGATTCCGCAGAGAAGGTTTGCAGCGATGGATTCAGCTCGGCTGACGTTAGTTAAAAACCAGGGAGCCGAAGGCACATTCAGTTTTCTGCTTGGCTCGCTATTCGGGAAAATTAAAGCAAAACGGGCATTAACTCCGATTAGTTAATATAGGCAAATTGCTTATAGAAAAATCAGTTTTTCACCTGATTGATTTGGACTTATACCTATATTTTGATAATTCTAATTGTGCGGAAGGATTGTGGAACTTTATTAAATGTAATGGGAGACACAAAAAATGGAAACTGAATCAAGCACTGTAAGTATGATGGCTGAGCTCGTGCAGGAAATGCTGAAGCAAATAATGGTCTTTCTTCCCAAGCTGCTTGGCGCCTTATTAATCCTGATAGTCGGCTGGCTTATAGCCAAAGCAATCAGAAGGTTAATTGACCTGGTGCTTAATGCGGTCCACTTCGATGGGCTGGCGGACAGGGCGGGTGTAACTACGATTCTGAAAAAAGGCGACCTGGAAATCACGGCCACCCAGCTTGTAAGCGGGCTGGTGTACTGGTTGGTAATTATTATGGTGCTGGTGATGGTTGTGAATGCGTTGGGACTTCCGAAGGCGTCGGATGTTCTGGCCAGCTTGTTTGCATACGTCCCGAAGGTTATAGCGGCGTTGTTCGTTATGGTGGTCGCGATGTTGCTGTCGAACTTTATATCAGGAATAGTTCAGACGGCCGCAGGGAACGCCAATTTACCCAAGCCGGAGTTATTCGCAGGGGTGAGCCGCTGGGTCATCATAATTTTCGCAATAACTATTGCGCTTGGTGAGCTTGGCATAGCGACCCTGCTTGTGACTACAACGTTTAATATTATCCTCGGCGGGGTTTGCCTCGGTTTGGCGCTGGCATTTGGATTAGGCGGCAAAGACGCCGCGGCAAAGTTTCTGGAGGATTTGAGAAAAAGACGTTCTTAGAAAACAAATGCGTATCGCCGGTTTCAACGTCAATTCACTGCGGGCGCGGCTGCCGATTGTAATTGACTGGCTTAATGAAAAACGTCCGGACATCCTCTGTTTTCAGGAGACCAAGGTGCAGGACGCTGATTTTCCGGCTGAGCCGTTTGACGAGGCCGGTTATAATTGCATTTTCGCGGGTCAAAAAAGCTATAACGGCGTCGCTATTATCGCAAAAAGCCGACCCGCTGACGTGCAGGCCGGGTTTGATGATGAGCCAAAAGATGAACCCCGGCTGATAAAAGCCGAAATCGAAGGCGCCATAATAGTCAACACATACGTCCCGCAGGGATACCTGCCCGAATCGGACAAGTTTCAATACAAGCTCGAATGGTTCAGGCGATTGCGCAAATTCTTTGAAGGTCATTTCAAGCCGACGGACCCTGTTTTATGGGTTGGCGACCTGAATATCGCGCCTGAGCCGATAGACGTTTACGACCCCGAAGGATTGTTAGGCCACGTCTGCTACCACCCTGACGTTCATAAAGAGCTGAAATCGGTAATGCAATGGGGTTTTGTTGACGTGTTTCGGCTGCACAACAGAGAACCGGGTCAATATACATTTTGGGATTACAGGCCAAGAAACGTAGTCAAGCGCAACCTCGGCTGGCGATTGGACCATATTATGGCGACTAAACCGCTGGCTGAAAAATGCACAAATTGCTACATTGACAAAGCCCCGCGATTATTGCCCCGCCCCAGCGACCACACGCCGGTCGTCGCGGAGTTTGATTGGTAGGCAATAACAGGCCACCTTCAGATTTAAGAAGTTTATAAATATTATGAATATTCCAATATTTTCCTTGAACTATCGGCCGTTATTTGCAATAATATATTCAGGAAAGGATATTACTATGACACGAGTAAGCATGACAAAGGCAAGACAGGACTTCACAGACATCGCCAATCGGGTAATGTTCGGCGCCGAGAGGATTTGTATCGAGAAGAACAATAAGCCCGCCGTGGCTGTTGTTCCCGTCAGCGATATCGAGCTTTTGGAGGCACTGGAGGACAAAATTGACCTTGAAGAAGCGTTAAAATCGCTAAAGGAACCAGGCACAATTCGCCTTAAGGACCTCAAAAAGAAACTCGGGATTTAGCCGGGCACGGAGATGTATTCCATAGAATTAAAACCGCAGGCCGCCAGGTTCATCTCGGCCCAAACAAAGAAAATTCAGCGACAACTGATTGCGCATATCGCAGCATTGGCCGTCAATCCCCGCCCTGCCGGAAGCAAACTGCTTTATACACAAGAAAAACTTTACCGAATCCGCTCAGGCAATTACCGCATCATTTATCAAATCCAGGACAAGATTCTGCTTGTCGTCATCGTAAAAGTCGGCGACAGAAAAGATATTTACCGGCATCTGGGAAAATAAGGTCTCCCTCTTGCCTTTTATCTCAATCCAACACTCGCAAACGCATGCTTACTATCGCTATGGCTTGCTTTCTTGACTGATTTGTTCAAGACCTTTCTTTATAATTTCATGAAAAAGTTTTATTCGTCCAGCTATCTTTCTTTTGTCACGAGGTTTATCTTTTTGATTCAGCTCCTTTTTCTTCACTATACTCGACAGCTTCTCGATATCCTCAGGTAACAACACGGGATTATGAAGCAATTCCTCGTGACAATCATAACATAAGTATACATAAAATTTGACTTTTCCTATTTCCTGACTCCAAATCTTTGGCTCGAATATCTTACTTCTTCTGGTTCCCCTGCGATTTTTTGAATTCCCAAGGAATCTCTTTGCAACATAGTGGTGCTTGGACTTATAGGATCGCCCATCCGTAGTATCTTTGCCATAAGTGTTCTTCTTGTGTTGAGTCAAGGGGCACTTACAGATTTCGCAATTATCATTATCCCCAGATGGCATATTATTATATGATTTCCCCATTAAACATATTCTCCAAAAAGCTTCCTCGCCCAATTCCCACTTTCCAGTTCTCGATTGCTCTGTTTAATTTCGCTTACGGCGGGATTAAACTGGGGTACTAGGATTCGGACCTAGACTAACTGATCCAGAGTCAGTTGTGCTACCATTACACTATACCCCAATAAAAAGTATTGCTGAAACACCATCTCTAATTTACATTTAGTAAGACGTTTTGGCAATAAAATTCAGGATAGTTGACGGGCGGCGTAAAGGAGTCAATATGCTCAGGAATATCCTGCTGTCTTTCATACCGCTGTTCGTGGCGGTTGACGCCATTGGCGTTCTGCCGATATTTGTGTCGCTGACAGAGGGATTGTCTAAAAGCGAAAAGAACAAAATCATAGTCCAGTCGATGTTTACCGCGTCGCTGCTGGCTATCGGGTTCATATTCGTGGGCCGGCTCGTTTTCAAGCTGCTCGGCATCACAATAGGGGATTTTATGGTTGCCGGCGGCGCGCTGCTTTTATGTATCGCTATCATCGACATGGTAACACATACCAAAGAAAGACGAATTCCCTCCACAGACCTCGGGGCGGTGCCGCTCGGGACCCCATTGATTGTGGGACCGGCGGTTTTGGCTACTTCGCTTTTGATAATCTCTGAATATGGGCACAAAGGCGATTTCAAAAATAATGAGCTTGCTTCTTGCTGCCATAGCCGTAATGCTGATACGCAAGGGTATTTTAACGTTTATACCGTCTTAGGAAATAAACTATGGACAATCCGACAAATCAGCCGGCCTCGGAATCCCGACGCACCGGGGCAACCGGGCAGGGTTGGGATTTTCATAATTGTGCGATAATCGTTGCTCACCCCGATGACGAGATTTTGTGGGCGGGGGGCTTAATGCTTTTGCATCACGAGACCCGCTGGACGGTGATGACGCTTTGCAGGAAAAGCGACCTCGACAGGTCCGCGAAATTCAATCGCGTAATGGAATACCTGGGCGCAAAAGGCGTAATGGGCGACCTCGACGATGGCCCCGAACAAAAGCCGCTGGTTGAAAAAGAAATCAAAAAAACGATTCTTTCGTTACTGCCTATGGACAGGTTCGACCTGGTCCTGACGCACAGCCGGTGGGGCGAATACACGCGAAATTTGAGGCACGAGGAAACGAGCAGGGCGGTAACCGTGTTATTCAACACAAAAGAGCTTTTCAGTAAACAGTTATGGATGTTCGCATACGAAGACGGCGGGGGTAAATACCTGCCCAAACCCAGCCGGGATGCCGATTTTCAGGTGTGGCTGCCCGACAAAATCTGGCAGGAAAAATACAGGATTGTTACCGAAATGTATGGCTTTGCACCCGACAGCTTCGAGGCAAAGTGCTGCCCGAAGCAGGAAACGTTCTGGCGACTGGGAGCGAAATGATAGAGGGTAGAAGACAGACAATAAACGACAGAAGACCGAAGATGGGGCGGGGCCATATATTTTCCGTTCTCCGTCTTCTGTTCTCAGTTCTCTGTCTTCCGATGTTATTCGGCTGCGACGCTTCTGACGACCTGACCGAGGGCGTCAAAATCGGCGAGCTTGCGCCTGCCAATCGGCGAGGGTCTGATTTGTCGGTGCAATTTCTGCGCTCGACAAATATCGACATAATCACTTATGAGCTGCCCGTGGATAAAATTGCTGATTTGGACGGTGTCTGGCAGATATTGAGTGCGGGAACTCTCAAATATACCGACCCCAACGGTTTTGCTGCCAACGGTCTTCAGGCGGCGATGGGCGTGTTCGGCGAGAAAGCCAAAATCACCGAAATTTTGGATTCTATAAACGCGAAGAAACTTTCGACAACATCGCTGTTGATACAACACAGCCGGGTCGAAGTCCTTGAGCTGGGGCGACTGTCTCACAAGACGGAGATTTCCTATATAGGCCGCACCGGCGCCGTCGAAAATGTCGAGGTTGGTCCCGCGATTTTGGGATTAGAGGTATATGCAAGGCAATTGACCGGTTCCCCGAAGGTGTCGAGAGTTCAGGTAACGCCTGCTGTTTTGTCTGCTACGCAAGGGTTACCCGCGGAGCTTGCGGCCAAAATGCGCGAGTCCGACCTGCGCATTTACTCGGCTGGTTTCGGCTTGAATATGAAGCCGGGCGATATTATCGTGCTTGCGCCTAATCTTGGAAAAATTGCGGATTCCACAACCGCTGCAGGCAGATTCTTTGTTAAAATGGGGACAAAGCCAACAGTCAGGGTATTGCTGTTTATATGCACGTCCATCACTTAAAATAGATAATTGATGATTGTTGCATTGACTCGGTGTGTCGATTACAGGGAATCAGCCATAGCGTCGGCGATTGCGCGTCAGTTCACGCTGCTCGGCGGCATCGAGAAGTTTGTCAAACGTGGCGACACGGTTCTGTTAAAGCCCAATTTCATAGCGCCGAAGCCCCGCAATTGCGCCACGCAAACCGACCCCGAAGTAATCATCCAAACAGCCAGATTGTTAAAGGATTTCGGCGCAAAGCCCTTCGTTGGGGATTCACCCGCCTGGGGAAACGTTTTTACCTGTGCAAAAGCAATTGGTCTTGAAGAGCCCTTGAAAAAACTTGATGTGCCCATAAAGCAATTGAATAAGCCGGTTAAAAAAAAGATTGCAGGCGTCAGCGTCGGCATAAGCTCGCTGGCTTTGGACGCCGACGTCATCATTAATTTGCCGAAGTTGAAGTCGCACCAGCAGTTGGTCGCTACTTTCGCGGTCAAAAATATGTTCGGCTGCGTCAGCGGCAAATGGAAGGCATACTGGCATTTCGCCAAGGGCGGCAACGCCAAAAAATTCTGCGAGCTTCTAATCGAGATATACAAATTCGTAAGCCCGGCTTTAACCATCATCGATGGCGTAATCGCTATGGAAGGTCCCGGCCCCATCAGCGGCAGACCCAGGCCGCTGGGCTTTGCTATCGGCTCGACAGACCCGCTCTCCTGCGAAATCGTCTGCTCCAAACTGATAAACCTCGACCCTGATACGCTGCCCATTGTTAAGACCGCAAAGCAACTGGGTTTCGGCTGCAAAAGCATAAAAGATATTCAAATCGTCGGAGATGATTTCTCGCGTGATATCTGCACTGATTTTGTGCCCGCCAAGCTTATCCCAATCCGGTTTTCACTGTTGCACGTCTGCAAAAGCGTCTGCAGGCAGATAATCCTGCTGGCCAAACCTGTCAAAAAATGATAAGTATCAAATATGAATGGCAGGCAGATAAATATCCTCGGTATTGAGACAAGCTGCGATGAAACAGCCGCTGCGGTTGTGGCTGACGGCACAATCGTAAAATCTTCCGTTGTCGCTTCGCAAGCCAAGCTGCACGCCAAATACGGCGGTGTAGTTCCCGAAATCGCCTCACGCGCACATCTTGAAAATATATATCCCGTTATAGCCGAATCGCTTACAAATGCAAAACTCACAAAAGCCGACGTCGCCGCAATCGCCGTAGCAAACCAGCCGGGGTTGGCTGTCGCGCTGATTGTCGGCGTCACCGCCGCGAAAACGCTGTGTCTCGTATGGGACAAGCCCTTAATAGCGGTCAATCACCTTCACGCACACCTTCAGTCGGCATTGCTGACTGAGCACGAGCTGAAATTACCCGCCGTGGCGCTGATTGTTTCAGGCGGGCATACCTGCCTTTACGATTGCCAAAACGCCCTCGAATTGAAGCTGCTCGGTCGATGTATCGACGACGCGGCAGGAGAGGCTTTTGACAAGGTAGCGACGATTTTGAACCTGCCTTATCCCGGCGGCCCCTCAATCGAAAAAGCGGCTAAAACAGGTAATCCGTGTGCCGTTGATTTCCCGCGAACGCTGTTGGGGCCGGATTCGCTGGACTTTTCCTTCAGCGGTATAAAGACAGCCGTGCTTTATCATTGCCGAGGTCAGGATATGAAGGGAGTGAATAACGTCAGCTCGATGAATCAAAAGCAAATTGCCGATATTGCCGCGTCTTTTCAGGCGTCCGTTGTTGACGTGCTTATTGAAAAAACCCGGCGGGCAATCGAAAAAGTCGGGGCAAAAACGGTTTTATTAGGCGGCGGCGTCGCTGCAAATACCGCTTTGCGGGAAGCCCTGACAAAGCTGTGCCAATCTTACGTTCCCGCAAAGATGCTGCTTGTTGCGCCGAAACCTTATTGCACCGATAACGCCGTTATGGTAGCTTCGCTTGCGTATCACAAGTTCAAGGCGGGTCTGTTTGCAGACCTTACATTAGAACCGAAAGCCAGTGGCTAAGGAGTTTTGATATCAGGCCGGAACAGTTGAAAAAATTGTTGCAGCAGGTTAAAAAGGGTGGTCTATCCATTGACGAAGCTGTCGAAAAGCTTCGTCATTTACCCTACGAGGACCTCGGCTTCGCCAGGATTGACCATCACCGCCATCTTCGACAGGGCTTCCCTGAGGTCATTTATTGTCCCGGCAAGACAACCGAACAAATTGTGAAAATCTTCTCGGCGCTTGCGGCCAGGGGCAACAACGTTCTGGCAACGAGGGCAACTGAGGACGTTTTTGAAGCAATTGCCGACACGGGTCAATTCCCACGTATCCGCTATGAGAAGGCAGCTAAGGCGATTGTTCTCGAACAAAAGAAACTGCGTTCTTCAAAGACGGTGCTTCCAATTATCACTGCGGGGACCGCCGATTTGCCGGTGGCAAGCGAGGCCAAGGTAACGGCGGAGATTATGGGCCAGCGAACAGAACTGATTTGCGACGTCGGCGTCGCGGGCCTGCACCGGCTTTTTTCGCACATCCCGAAACTGCAAAAGGCAAACGTAGTAATCGTGGTGGCGGGTATGGAAGGAGCCCTTGCCAGCGTTGTAGGCGGGCTTGTAAGCTGCCCGGTAATAGCCGTGCCCACAAGCGTCGGCTACGGCGCAAGTTTCAAGGGAATTTCGGCGTTATTGACAATGCTCAATAGCTGCTCAGCGGGCGTTACAGTCGTTAATATCGACAACGGCTTCTCCGCCGCCGTCGCTGCCACACTCATAAACAGAAAAATAGAAGGCAGTTCGTAGTGCTAGACATAACCTGCCATTATGGAGCGCAGCGTAATTGCGGTCAGGTGCAGCGCCTTTTTCGGCACTTTCAAGTCTCAAACTTGAACGAATCAATAATCCCTTTGACTTGCCCCTCAAGATCCCGCTCAGCAGACCATTGCAAAGCATATTCGAGTTCAATGTGAATAATGGATATGAGGCCATTCCGCAGTCTTCTCCTAACGCTCCGAATCTTTGTTTCGGTTTCGTACTCTGCGGCGACCGTATTCGGTTCTCCCCCAACAGCAACAGATGTAGTTATTTCAACATGCCCGATCCGTCCTGGTGCATGGGCGAGAAACTCTCTGACCGCGGCTGTTCTTGCTTCTTTTGCTATCCATTCTGGTCGGTCTGGTGGCCCGACGGAAACATTGAAAGTCGCTCTGTGTGTCTTGTGCGAGATAGCAATTTGACCGCCGGTTGTCGTGAACTCTTGGGCCAACCTTTGTTTTAACCAGTCAGCAGGAATGATGAACGAGAAACAGTATTCTGCGTTCGTGTACGCCTTAGGTTCATCGCATCTCTGTCTTCGCTCGGCGATCAGATCGAGAAGGGGAGTTATTGTAGCGATGGCCTCCTGTGCATGTGAACATCGTCTGTATATTCTCAATGCTTGTTGCAAGTTATCTTCGGCAAGGTCCAAATCCCCATTGTCGAAATAGAGCTTTCCAAGTGATCCATAAACGGGAGCAGTGTCGTTGATCTGGCCAAGATCGGTGTAAATGTCGATAGCCTGCTTGAACATTTCAATTGCGTTCTTGATTTTTTTCTTCCTGTGGTAGTGTAATCCCAGGTTTGCGCATCCTATCGCGGAAAGTGCTGTTTTCTCATACTCATCAACACTCACCGCACGCGTTCTGTTATTCATCATGATTGTGTACAATAAAGTGGCAACCGTGACAGCGATAGTTGTTCCTAAACCATTATTGAAAATCCATTTGCTGATACCGATAGCCAACACGGCACAGATCACATCATCCACATATCTCGTAACGACATCTGCATTGAACCGCATAAACAAGAATAAAATTATTTGGTTAATACTCAATACTAAAGAGCTTCCAATACATACACAATACAGGCATGCGCAAATTAGAAGATAACCGGGTACAACTGGAGATTGAACATACATTTGATAGTCCCCATTGATATAACCAATAACTATACCGATTAACCAATAAGGAATGTATGCATAAAATGTTTTCACATATCCCCTTAGAGGAACTTTTTGCTCTTTGTTTTCAGTTGATAAATTCTTAAAATATTGAACAGCATATCGTAAATAGGATTTCGTTGGGATAACATCGAGTCGCATAACATAGGTTAAGACATTATGCCATATTCCCGAAACACCGACTAAGAACAATGAGGTGTAAATAAGGCAGCTTAAAATCAGTGTAAATATAGATGTGGTCTTGTCGTTTTCAATAAGATAAGAAAAATGAACAGCCCCTGAAGTCAGCGCGATATTTTCGTTACCCGAGAGCATGCCTACCCAAATAGCTCTTTCTAATGAAGTATCAGGACTTCGTCTTATACGAGGAATAGAATCAAGAATCTGTTGGATTCTTCGTTGAGAACCAGATAGAGCGTCAGGCTTACCTTTTGAGTAGGCAAGATAATAATTCTTAAAATCGTTCTCAAGATTAACGCCCTGAACACATGGAGAGAAAAAAACAGACATCCCAATAATATACAACAAAGTGGGCAATGTAATCATCGACCAAAATATTTTGTTCTGCTTACTCATGACTTATTATTTTACGAATAGAATGGTGAGAAGTATGTTCTCCATAGCTCATTTCTTTCGCCTCATAACTGCGTTGATTACCAAGAAGGCAGCCAAAAGACCGACTATAAGCAGGAAGTTCTTGGGCATACCCAGTATCGCGGCACCAATCAGTGTTACTACGGCGAGAATTGCCATAGTTGTTGGATTCTGAACTTTTGGGCCGTAGATTGGCGTACCGCATCGTTCACAGGTGTCGTTGGGTGACAAGGCGCTTCCAGCATCTTGAACATGTCCGCATTTCTTGCATTGGATGCGTATCATCAAATATCCTCTTATCTGCCTAACATTGTATATATGGTTTCTACCTCTTCTTTTTGAGAAGCAAAACTGCGGCCTAACAACATGTACCCGTTTCGCTGGTGTCTTACTTGTAGTGAGCCTGCCCGCCCTGAGCGAGGCCGAGGGGTCGAACCTATCTATAGATTAATTTGCATCACGCAGTTTGGCCTTGGCAATACCAACCAGAGATCTCAGCGCATCATTCACCGATTGTTCGTCGGGGAAATAGCTGGCTACATCCGGGGAGAGGAGGACCAGGTTCGTTCCCTGCTGGAAGCGCCTGGCATACTTGCCTCGCACACCACCCCTGAGTTTGGAGAGGTCGTATTCCGGCCGCAAATCGTCGTTCATTTCTCTGTTATTCGCCTTCTTCATAATATCGGCTTATTTGCTTATATTTAGCTCGATATTTTCCGGTTAGAATCAGGTAGGGTGTGCTGTACATACCAATTTCCGATTTTATTAAAGGTGGGCACAGCCCACCCTACAGTTTTTTTATTTCTTTTTACAGTGTAAATCCGTAATACAATCCTTCATATTCTTGTTTTTTATGAACGTTTTTCATGCTGCCATTTCCGTAAGTTCTTTGTAGGGCGGGGTTTACCCCGCCGTTTCCTGGTTCTGATTTCTGTGTTCTATGTTCTGTGTTCATTTTTGGTTGCGGCCTCTGGCCGCGCCATGTTAATCAGTGTCGAGTCGAAATGGCATTTTATAGTGTCTTTGATATTTTCCTTCAGCTCGTCCAGTGTTTCACCTTCGGTATGAATGGAATGCCCGAGCGCCTTAGCGGTGTAACCGCCCTCATCAGAATTTCCAACGATAAATATAATTTCACTCATAGTAACCTTATATTATAAACCTTCCCTCCTGCCCGTCGAATCTTTTATTGACCACACCTTCCCCTTTTTATACTATACGGCACAAAATGAGGTTATATGCAGATAATAGAAAACATCCCGAAACTAAAACCGCGGGCAAAAGACGCCCATAAGGGCGATTTCGGCAAGGTCTGCATTGTCGCGGGCAGTATTGGTATGAGTGGTGCGGCGACGATGTCAATTTCCATTTCGCCGAGGTAACCGACCCTTTCGCTGCCGGGCGAGCCGGCCATACAATGCAAAGGGAAGGTCTTTTTGAAATCGGGTCTGTCTGAAATTTCCTTGTTGCTCTCCCTGTGCCAGTCGGTCGAGGCGATTATCGAGTAGCCGTTTTCGAGAACAAAACGTCTCGCCTCACTGACGTTGTCAATTATTCCCTCTGCACCAGAGACATAAAGTAGTTCCTCAGACCGCATAAAATCATACTGCGTGTCAACATCCCAGAACAGTGTGTTTTTTTAAGCGGCAATAACATAATTGCCGTCAATCGCTTTGCAAGAAGTTCTTTCACAACTTTTAAAAAACTGCTAAAATACCCCCAAATTACCTGGCCGGCCGGAGTTACAATCGATGAAAACTTATAGAAAAGAGCTTTGGTTCAACACCCCGCATCGCAGGGACTTTATCAATATAACGTCCCAGGTTGAGAGTGTCTTGGCTGAATCCGGCGTCAAAGAAGGGTTTTGTCTTGTAAACGCGATGCACATCACCGCAAGCATCTTTATCAACGACAACGAACCCGGCCTTCATCGTGATTTCGAGACCTGGTTAGAGAAATTAGCACCTGAAAAACCGTATTCGCAATATAATCATAATAACGGCGAAGACAATGCCGACGCACACCTCAAACGCACGATTATGGGCCGGGAAGTCGTTGTAGCTGTAACAAATGGACGGCTCGACTTCGGCCCCTGGGAGCAAATTTTCTACGGCGAATTCGATGGAAAACGAAAAAAACGCGTCCTTGTCAAAATAATAGGGGAATAACTGCTCGTCAAAAAAAGTATGATAGAACTCAAAGCGATAAGCAAATCCTTCAAACGCAGGGGCAAAAAAAGAAAGGGAAAGTTCGAGGCGGAGCCGGCGATAACCGGCTCGATAGTAAATGCCCTGACGGATGTTACGTTTTTCGCAGAGAAGGGAATGATACTGGGCTTGCTCGGACCTAACGGCGCTGGTAAGACCACGCTTTTAAGAATTTTATCAACGGCTCTCAAACCCACAACGGGAACGGCCGTTTTCGACGGCGTTGACATCCTTCAAAATCCCCTCGAAGTCCGAAGGAGAATAGGATTTTTATCTGACAACACCGGTCTTTACGGACGACTGACGGGGCGGGAAATGATTGAGTATTTCGGAGAGCTTCACGGAATCGAAAGACACACGCTTAAAAGCAGGGTCGATGAGCTGATTGAATTGCTTAGTATGAAGGATTTCATCGACAAGCGAAATGACACGCTTTCATCGGGTATGAAGCAGAAGGTCTCGATTGCCCGCACGCTCGTCCACGACCCGCAAATCGTGATGTTCGACGAACCCACAACCGGCCTCGACGTTGTGGCGGCGGAGGCCATATTGCAATTTATCGAGTCCTGCAAACAAAAATATAAAACGGTGCTTTTCTGCACGCACCATATGCACGAGGTCGAACGGCTGTGCGATAACATCGCGATGCTTAGGCGAGGCCGGCTGTGCTTTACGGGAACGCCGAAACAAATGCTCACACAAACGGGACAAACGCACTTAGACAAGGCCTTTCTGACGCTCGTCGGCTCGGAGAACAAACAAAATGCGTAATGTGTTTATCGTATTTCTTAAAGAGTTGAAAGAGGTTTTGCGAGACCGCAGAACGCTGATTTTTATGTTCCTCGTGCCGACTATAATAGTGCCGATGCTGATGAACCTGCTGATTGGGTTTACGATGCATATACAGAAAAAGGCGCGAACCGAGACGCTGAAATACGCCATATTCGGCCAGGAGTATCTGCCGGAGCTGGACAAGGCATTTGAAAATGAACAGGGCTTTGAAAAAATCGTTATATCATCCCCCAACGACGTCAATTCAGCGATTGCGTCGGAACAAATCAAGTTCGCGATTATCATCCCGGATTCGGCTAAAAGCCGGCTCGATGACTCAAACTAGGTTACGATTCAGCTTTATTACAACAACGCCGCCGTCGCGAGTATGGCTAATTCGAGGGCCGCCAGGGTAATCCGCACAATGAGTGAACAATGGCGCACCAAACGATTGACAAACCTTGGACTAAACAGCCGGCAGACGCGGGAAAATCTGCTGAATCCTATTACTATCGAAGAGCACGGAACCGCCAATATGAGGGAGTTTTTAGGCGAACGGCTCGGCGGGGTGCTGCCTTATATCTTCATAATTTTTTCATTTATGGGCGCGATGTACGCCGCCCTCGATATCGGCGCAGGCGAAAAGGAGCGGGGAACGCTCGAAACGCTGTTGCTTGCGCCGGTGCCGCGAAGCCGGATTGTGGTGGGTAAATTCCTCGTCCTTTTTACAACCGGTATAACGGCGGCGCTTCTTTGCCTTACGAGTATCGGGCTGATACTGGCAACGAAAGGAAAAGAGGTAACCGGGGCTATGCAGGAGGTCGTTCAATCAATCAACGTTATCGATTTTGTGCTGGTCGGCGCGATGCTTATTCCGACGGCGGCAATCTTTGCCTCCCTTTTATTGTGTCTGTCAATTTACGCGAGGAGCTACCGGGAGGCAGGCGCTTACTGCGGCCCTCTGAACCTGCTCATAATCATACCTGCTATAATCGCGATGCAGCCCGGAATCGAATTAAACTGGATGACCGCTATGGTGCCGATTATGAACATATCGCTGGCGATTAAAGAGCTGCTCAAAGGAACGATGGATTATCTCGTCCTGGCGGGCATTCTCGGCTCGACTTTTTTAATCGCAGGGATTTTACTGGCTTTTACGACCTGGTGGTTCGGACGAGAAGTTGTGCTGTTTCGGGAATAAGAATAATTTGGGGATAGTTGCCTGTGGCTCTCGTGCTTTTTCTGGTTCAGGTTTTTGTTATTTCCTTTTCCGGTGCGCTCCAGCCGGGGCCTGTAACGGCGTCTGCTGTCGCTATGGGCGTCCGTAACCGCTGGGCCGGCGCGCTTTTAGCCGTCGGCCACGCTATTATAGAATTTCCCTTGATGATTTTCGTAACCATCGGCCTGGGCTCGGTACTTCAGAAGGCAGCGGTTAAAATCACTATTCTCATAGCGGGCGGTTTTATCCTGCTATATATGGCTTACGGTATGTTCAACAGCGCCGGCAAACAGACCAACGTCCGGAAGCAGGCACGAGAGGACAGGCCCGTCCTCGCCGGGGTTGTCCTGACTGCTTCGAATCCCTATTTTCTCCTCTGGTGGGCGACCATCGGGCTGGGGCTGGCCGTTGAAGCGACTGGTTTTGGGATTTACGCCTTTGTGCTGTTTGCCGTCGTCCACTGGCTCGTCGATTTGTTCTGGGTGTCGCTATTGTCGATGGCGAGTTTCCACGGGACGGCCGTTTTAGGCCCGAAACTTCAGGAAATTGTCCTGCGGGTATGCGCCGCGGCGATGCTGCTTTTCGGATTGCGTTTCCTTTATAACGGCGCAGTTGCACTGTTCTAACGCTTTTTTAAGAACAAGCACCCCCCCGCACCACCCCGCACCAATCATAATCTTGCTATGTTCGCTCCTTGACGTTAAAATGCGATAAATGGAAATTGATAACATTAAGGGGAAAGTTTCCAAATATGAAATGCGATTATTGTAATAAGAGAGCAGTCGTTAATCTTCAGAAAGTATGGGAAAGATTTATTATAACGAAAGACGATGATTATAAAAGGGATGTAAAGTTCAACGGTTGTGATTTTGGACCAATCTTAGACGATAATCTTCATCTTTGCAAAAAACATGAGAGGAACTGGTTGGCTGGGAAAATATAATGGATTTCAACATTTCAAACCCCCACTGGATAATTTTAGGACCTGAGCAAAGCTGGAAAACAGCATTCGAGCAGGGATGTATCTGGGGCGCGAAGGAAGTTCTCTACCCGGAATGGAAAGCGTTGGACAAAGGCAATCCTATCTTTTTCCACGTTACTGGCAATATAAAGGGAATAGTAGGAGTGGGGATAATTCAAACAAAGTTTATTCAAGACAAGCCTCTTTGGCCCGATGAGATAGCTATAAAGCAAGTATTGTATCCGCTCCGCTTTGAATTTTCTGTTGATTACTTGCTCCCAGATAGCGATTGGAGAAAAAGAAAAATATCACCAGGCCTTTCTATCCAAGAAATGCGCAGAGGAATAAATCTGCTGCAAGCTCGCACTGTTGAAAAATTATATAGTGCGTTTGAACGAGAATTTAACCACCCCATCTCGCTAACACAACCCACATTAAACGTCATCGCAACTGAAAGCAGAAAAGAGCAACTGCATCCGCCTGACCATAGCCAAATACAAGAGATGATTTTTCAGATTGGTAGAATGAACCGCTTGATTTCCGAGAAAGAATATCCTATGGAGAACGAGCGGTTAGATGTGGTCTGGAGACGCGTGGAACGTAGCTCACCAACCTACGCTTTTGAGATTCAGATTGGCGGCGATTTGTATCATGCTTTGGGCAAATTAAAACATGCCTTTGACCTTTGGAATAGCAACATTTTTCTTGTTGTGGCAGACAAAGAAATGGACAAAGTTGCCCCTCTCCTTGCCGGGACTTTCCATGAGATTCAAGATAAGGTTAAAATTCTGACTTCAGAAGTGGTCAGCGAACTCTACACACAGAAAAAAACGTGGGTAGATATTGAAAAGAAAGTGGGACTTCTCTAATTGAAAGCAATCTTTATTTTTGCCCAGGCCGAGCTTATACTTTAGAATCAAGCCGTCATTATTCGCAAAAAACATAATATCCTATGCTTCGATAATATGAATTGCCTTATATTATTGAACATTCAAACCCTTGACATCGTAAATTTGGAGTCGTAAACTGTCCCTTGTTAGGGATATAAGTTTCGTTCAGGAACTGGTTGCCATAAAATTTTTGTGAAAGGGGACGCAAATGGCAAAGAAAAGGAAAACACAAAAAAATAAAAAGCTGAAACGAGGGTCTTGGTCTGCCGCAGAAATATCATTGCTTGAACGTCAATTTCCAGACATCTCTTGTAACAAAATTGCACAGAAGCTTGGTCGTCCCTTTTATGCTGTAAAACGGAAAGCTTACCGGCTGGGCATCTGCAAGTCGAAATCTTATCTAAAGTCAATTGGCAGGGCTTAGTGCTTGCGCACGCGTGCTTTCCAGTGTGCTATGGGCCTCTATAAGCGGTATCAGGCCGTCGAGATGTTGGAAAACAAAAGTAGCTGTAAGTACCAGTAACTATGCCAAAGAACCTTTTTAGCGTAAAAACGCAACTTGCCGTTAGCTGTCATCATCAAAAGGTAATGTCAAGTAGTGTCAAGTGCCGTTTTTCGCTTAAAAATGAGGCTTTTCCAGTTCTGCTTGTCAAAAAGGCGTTAAAAATCAGCAAAAACCGAAAAAAATAGTGAAAAACAGCTCATTTTCCGTAAAAAACGCAAATTTCCGTGCAAAACCTTGCAAACCAGCCCTTTTTTGCTAAAAACTGAACAGGTTTCGCTTTCATTGGCCGAGTCGTGATTTACAAACGAAGCGCCTCTTTTCTCTTAATTCTTCATTCTGTATTATGCTCTCTGTCCTCCGCCTGCACCGGCGTAGCCCCCTGTGCGAAGTCGCGCAATCGTTTAACGCAACCTGTCAAATCAGCGGGTACCCCAGCACCTTCTGATACGCCGAGAGGTATTCGGCTATCATATTGTCGAAGCCCCAGTTTTGCCTTGCCTCTTTCATAATTCTTTTTGCTTGCTTGTCCCATTCAGCGGGATTTTTTCTGAAATACCTGTGGTTTTTGACTGCCGTATCGAGTCCATACCATAGCCCCCCTGCGTCGTAATTTATGAAGAGCACGCCGTTTCCCGTATCCTCTGCCGCACCTGATTTTTTCAGTTGCAGCGGCTTGATTTTATCGTGAAAGCCGCCTGTGTCCCTGTTGGTCGCGGTCGCGCCGAAAAGATTACCAATCAAATCAATCTGTCCGAACGGCTCATACAATGAAGCCCCGAAAACGTCGCTGGCCGCGGCGTAGCCCAATATGCTCAAATCGTCGTTAAATGGCAAATATGCGATTTTCCCGCCCGATATGCACGCGATTCTCCCTAAAATCTCCGCGTCGGTCCTGTCCGACCCGACGGGATTTCCCACAACCGCGATTTGAACGTCGGGATGCTCGATAACGAACCTCAAGGCGATATCTTCGAGCAATTCGATTCCCTTTTGCATCCTGTCTAATCGCGATGGCCAGTATAACAAAATTGCTTCAGGGTTGACTTTCAGGCCGGTTTTATGCTGGAATTTGATTAAATTCTGCCTTTTCGCTTCGATTACGTCATCATTTACGCCGTATTTTTTCGCTAATCCCGGCTCATCCAGATTGGGATTTTCAACCTGGTTTTCAGGATACATCCCAGGCGATATGCCGTTGGGTATCGCCAAAACGCTGCCGTACCGGTATTTTGCCTTCGTTTCCTGCCGGACGCTGGGCGGTATGAAGTATCTGTCTATGAAATAATCCTGTATCGTTTCTTCGAGGAATCTTGTTCCGACGTAATTGACAAGCGTCGCGTTTTTAATCGCCGTCGCCTGACAGTCAACGCAGACCCTGCCGTATTCGTTTGAGAAATAAAGGTTGTTCCAAAGCTCGCCCAGGTTGACGCCCTGATAGTAATCTAATGGGATATGGCCCGTATGACTGTTATGCAGCGTGTGCAGGAGGGGTATTTTTATCAGTTTTGCGAAGGCCGTTATGATGCCGCCGCTCATCCAGTCGTGGCTGTGAATTATCCCCTTGCCTTCGTGTTTGGAGATTATATCCCCTATGAGGAATCGCTTAATCTGCCTTTGAAATTCAACGGCCGTGGCCCGCGGGTCGCCGTCATAGGCGCTTGAATAATCCTCGAAAAGCGAGGAATCGACCGTTTTGATTTTATCTCGCGGCAAATGGTATAAATTCTGGATGTAATCGTGCCGGCTGATGCCTGATGATTCCACAAATTTGCGTTCGAGATTCAGCGTTATGATATAGGTCAAAACGTCCTTCTTGGCCAGGCCCCGGCACAGTGCAGCCACCACCTCGCCCATCCCGCCTGATTTACCGGACACGTATTTTGCGAAATCGCCCATTCCCTCGGTTGGAAGCCGGTCTGTTTCGGGGCTGATTATGATAACGGGCACTCTGCCCGTTTTTTTGAGGATGTGAAAGTAGGTTTCCACCGAGTTTTCGAGCGACCAGATTTTGTCGGTGAGTGTTCTGACCGTTTCGCCGATTGAGCCGTAAGGGCTGAAGTAGGAGTGCACCGCGTGGTCTGAGCCGGAACTTTCGTGGAGAAAATACAGGTGGTCTGAGGTGGTCAAAATACGCCATTTCGTGAGGATTTCGCCGCCGGCTTTGCGGACCCTGGTTTCGAGGTTCTGGATGCGGGCAAAAAGCTCCTGCTGGGTTCTGTTACCCAGCCAGCCGAAGGTGTCGCGGGTGGCGTCGGCCCAGGATGAGGTCGATAGACCGTGAATGTCGGCTGTTGGGCATTCGGCGTCTTTGAACAATTCGGCGATTTCGGTGGGATTGGCCATTTTTATGCTGTTGTGTTTTGCCATTTCGACGGGCAGTTTTTGCCAGAATTCAAAAATACCTTTGTCTTCCCAGATATGCTCGCCGAGATGTTCGAAATCGTAGCCGAGCAGCGCCGCCTCGCCGTCAATCTGGGCAATGCTCCAGGCGTAATGTTCCGCGGATACCGGCGTATGGGGGAATCTAAACGCGACGTCGTCTGAAAGCTCCCTGTTTCTGGGAATGACAATCAGATTATTTCCCTTTGCGCGAAAGACGGCGTTGGGCGAGACGAGCTTTCCGTTTTTAAGGCCGAACATATCGTTCCTTTTCTCGCAGAGAATCGACTTGAATCCCATATCCGCGACGACGTCGGCGATTTCATTATTGAACATAAGCTCGGTGTTGCGAAACGAGGTCGGTTTAATGCCGAAAAGCTCCTCGATTTTGGCCTGATGCAGCGAGACCTGGTCACGGAATTCCTGCCTGTTAGGGTCGCCAAAGAGGCCGGCAAGGGAGTGGTAATACGTTTCTTCGAGGAATTCGACCTGGTTTGCTTTTTTCCCGACGGCCAAAAGTTCCTGCAGCCGTTTGATTACGTCGGGCTTATACATAGTGGCCTGTTCAAGGAACGTGCCGGACATGCTGAGCGTAATTTTGAAGCCGGTATTTTTCGCAATAAGTTCTGTAAACAATCTCGTGGCCGGCAGATAGCATTTTTGCGAGACCTTTTCGAATACCTCTTTGTTCATTTGGTCCCATAAAAATTTATCCTGGCTGAGATGGAGGCGGAGGGGCTGGTGGAGCTGAAAGTAAAACGTTACTAACGGCATTTTCGACCCTGCCTTTACTATTAAAGTCGAGTCCGGCCTCGGCGAGGGAGCATACAAAATACCGGCGAAACTGATTATCGCCGTCAACGCCGAGATGATTATAATGGATACGCAAAGAGGCGTAAAGTGTTTTCGCCGCCTCGTTGACGCGTTTATTTTATCGCCTCGATTTACCTGGAAGTTCAGATTGGCGAATTGGCCATGATATTGACGAGCGGCACGGTCGTAAGCACGTGCGGCCTCAATTTCGGTGTCGAAAAGGCCAAGCCAGATTGACCTGCCCTGATAAAAGATTTGTGCAGCCCATTTTCCCGAATGCTTCAAAAAGTAAACACCTTTGTATCGAGACGAGGTTTTTGAACGTGTTTTTCGCCTGTTGCAGGCGTTTTCGCAATGGGTTGCGAGGCGCAGGTTTCGCGTGAGATTGTCGAGGGTGTTATTGTTTTGATGGTCAACGAGGAGGCCTTTGGGGGCGTTCATAATTTCGCGGTGCATTCCGATTATTGTGGTTTTTCCCGATTTTGTCAGGGCGTAACGGACGGCATATATCAGGCCATCTTTTGCACTGATAGACCATTGGAATTTGTTCAGCCGATAATAGACGTCGGGGTCAACGATTGTGAAGAGGCCATCGCCGAGGGGGATTTTTCGGAATGGACAGCCGAATTGCAGCCGGCGATATTCGAGCAGCGGCCAGACGCAGAATTTGTCGAGGATGTCGGGAATTGGTATTGTGAGGCATGATGACATCTTCAAACCTCTCCTCTCATTTATTTATCACCCATTCACCATAAT
>JAFGDN010000042.1 GCA_016932095.1 Sedimentisphaerales bacterium | reverse complement strand
GGGGATGACTGAGGCTCTTAATGGTTGCTTCTGGCTTCGCAGGGACTTGTTGGAGATAGACTTATGAAAAAAGCCCTAACTTTGAGGTTTTATCAATTGACGCAGCAGAAGCCAAGTGATATAATTGTTCTTGAGTTATAATGCTCCAAGAAGATGGAGAATGTCGCCGCGGCATGGTTCTGGAATATACGGGAGCAGTTGAGAGAAGAAGAGGAGAAGGATTTCCAAAATTGCGGGGCAGTGTCTTGCGGTCTTGCGTTTTGGTCTTTGCGCAATGGGCTTGGTTAAGCCGACTTTCTTACTTTTCCTTTCTTATATATTCTCTCGCTTTATAAAAAACCCGATACTGGTAAAGCCGACGATTGAAAGTGGTCGTTGAATGTGAAAAACAACAAACATTTAATGAGTTTACCAAGAAGGAAAGGAGAATGATATGAAAATATCACGAAAAGTTTTACTAATGTGCGGTCTGTTTTTGGCGACAATTGTGCCTTTGGGAATAGCACAGGCCGATGAGATCCTTTTTGTTCCCGCTGATGGAACAATAGTCACATCATCAATGTTAGAGTCGGGCCAGTTATATCGAATCAGAGCCGAGGGAACTTATGACTATTCCTGGGACGATTTGCCGGCCGATGCTGAATGGCATCTTCGGCAGGGTCAGACCGTGTGGGAAGAGGACTTCTGGGATTATGGGGGCGGCTTTTACATATATGAAGAGCTTGACCTTCTTATAAACGACATCGAGTATGACTGGCTGGGAACCACAAACGGGATTAATTTTGCCCCTCATACCTATAGTCCAAGTCACGTTTATATCCTTGATTTTATGGGCGCCGGAGAGGAAATAAGCTTATACTTTTATATTCAGGATATTGAGCCGGGCGACAACAGCGGGCAACTGACTGTAACTATAAGTGAGATACCTGAGCCGACAACGCTTATATTACTCGGATTGGGCGGCCTGATTATTGGCAAGAAAAGGCCACATTAAAATAAGCATAATCTTCGAAAAATATGGTTTTAAAACCCGGTTGTCGACGGATATTTGAGAACATTTTTAGCTGATTTTCGCGTAAATGTTTGAAAGATACCCTTTTCAGGGGCCAGGATTATTCATAAACGCGATTATGCCTAAAAGCCGCTAATCTTTTGTATTTCAGCAGTTTGGGCTAATTCGGGGGATAAGACATTATATCTACAGCCATCAAACAACACCTCAAGCTCTTCGAGGCCCCCGTCATATACACAGCTAAACCTTCGGCTAAACCAAAATAAACGGATTCAGGCATAAGGTTTTACCGTTGAGAAAACGCCCGGTTTCGATTAAAAAATCATATAGCTCGGAACAAGGCAGCATTCCGGGTCCTGTAAGAAAATGAAAGATAATAAAAAAATTGAGAAGCTTAAACGACATAGAACCGCCGCCGGGTCGGGGTCTCAGTTGCAGAAAGGCCCGTCGCGGCTGCGGGCGCTCGTACTGCCGGCAATCGTCTTTTTCTGGCCTTTTGTTTATTTGTTTCGGCATATCATTCCAATAAACGGAACATATACAGCCATCGGCAATGATTTTATCGCGTTATATTTCAGGCACAAAATTTACTTGCTGTCTTGTCTTGCCGATTTTCGCCTGCCGCTGTGGTCGCCTTCGGAGGCGGCCGGTTTTCCGTTATACACAAATCCGTTCGCGCAGGTATTTTATCCTTTTAACCTGCTGCTTGTTGTCTGGTACAAGCTCTTCAACGGCTACAATGTCCTCGACCAGCAGCTCTTTACGGTCTTTGGAATCGCGATATTCGCCCTGGGCTTGTTTTTATGGTTGAGGATACTCAGCAGGAACACAAGAGCCGTTCTATTTGCGACCCTTGTGATGTCAGTCAGTTTCAAAATGACAGAAATACTTCGGTTTCCCAATGCAGTTCACAGCGCTGCCTGGTATCCCTGGATTCTTTACGCGACGACAAAGATTCTTTTGGGCAGTTCCTGGAAAAAGTCGTCGCTTTATGGAATTTTGCTGGCATTTTCCTTTATATGTCTTCTGACAGCCGGCTATCCGTATTACATTTACTATACAATATTTCTCATCGGGCCGTATCTGCTGGTTTTTCTCATAAAGCCTTTAAAGGTTCAACTGATTGGCCCCGAGGTTATCCGCTGGAGACGCGCCCTGACGGTTATGGCGCTGGCGGGGATTGCCGCAATCGTTATTTGCAGCCCATACCTGCTCGGATTCATCCAGCTTATGCCTCAGGCAACGGACCGCAGCGGGACGGACTTCGCGTATTCGACGCAGCACACCTTTACATTCGAGGACACAATCGGCTCGCTTATGTATCCGCCGGCGGCAATGGAAGACGGGTGGAACTTTTTCAGCATAACGGGGCTTTTGATTGTCCTTTTGTACCTGGTATGCGGCAGCGCCGATGGGACGAGCCGGCTTTTGACCAGGATTTTTTTTGTTGTATGGATAGCTGTCATCAGTTACATCAGTTACGGAAAGGACTCGTATTTATTCATATTCCTGTGGAAATATATGCCCGGGTTTTCCATTCTTCGCGTCTGGCCGAGGATAAATATTATTCTTGTGCCTATACTGGCGTGGCTGTTAACCCTGTCTTACGCGTCCTTGGAGTCGCTGATTGCTGGCGGAGCCGACGAGAAAAGGACGAAAAAACGTGCGTCCCTGGCGGCGTTGATTTTAATCTATGCTGTAATTGTCGGCACGCAATTGTACCTTTATCTGAATAAAATTTATGACCCCTACTGGTTGGAATATTTCAATCAGCTCACGCCCCTGCGTGCAAAGTTTATCATTTACGGCATAGCCGGGTTCGTATGCTTATTGATATTTCTAACTCTTTCGCTGCGGATTCGACTGGAAACAAGGCGTGCTCTTGTGACGATGTTTATCGTCCTGTTGTCAGCGGCGGTTTTTGAAATGAGGCCGGTGGGCACTCATTTGTGGACGCACGAAGGCGACTATCAGCCGGGCCGCTTTACACTGGATGTTCCGGCGTTTAACAGGGATTCGTTTCGATTTCCGAGGATTACTAAAAGCTTCACTATCGCCCTGGGACCGGTTTTCAGCGCAGGTATTATAGAAAACTGGTATTTCACCCGATACATCCGGTTTCTTAATGAACATAACAACGAGCCGGAGTCCTTGAGAGTAATACTGGGAGCGGCCGACACCAGAAGAATCTTCTTCTCGGAATCAATAGGGCATTCGACCATAAAGTCGTTTCTCGAGGATGCCGACAGGTTTCGAAACACGGGCAAGCTGATTTCCTATACGGGCGACGAGCTTGAGTGGGAAATAAATGCCCCTGTTGATGGATACTTCAATTTTATTGATAACTGGGATTACGGCTGGGAAGTTTACGTTGACGGCCGGCGGGAAAAAATGGAGCTGCTTTTCGCGACCTTTAAGTCCGTCAGGATTTCGGCCGGTCATCATCGCGTGGAATTTCATTATCGGCCGGGTTTTTGTTTGTTTTCTAAAAAAACACCTTTCAATCCTGGTCAATATTGAGTTTTTAGATTCGCGGAGTCAAATGTTTTATGAAGCGATTGATTAACCGGCTGCCGGTGACCCGTATTAAGCTTTTTTTGGCCGGGATTATTTACCGGGTGGTTCATCTTTTTTTGCGAAAAGACAGGATAGTTGCTGTCCGGGGCGGGATTACATACGAGTTAGATTTGTCGGAGGCGGTGGACTTATCAATGTTCCTGTTCGGCAGGTTTCAAAAGCACGTCTCCAGCAATAAATACGTTAGTATGCCAAAAGACGCCGTTATTTTCGACGTCGGCGCCAATGTCGGAATAATGTCGCTTCAGTATGCAAGTATTGCCCCCGCCGGCAGGGTCTATGCGTTTGAGCCGACTCATTACGCGTTTTTGCGGCTGAAGAGGAACCTCGAGCTTAACCCTGAGCTTGCCGGACATATATCTGCCATTCAGACATTTGTTTCGTCGGCATCGAGCAAGGAAGTCAACATAACGGCCTATTCGAGCTGGAAGGTCGGCGGCGAAGCCCAGGGCCCAAAGCACGGCATTCACGGGGGCACTATTAAATCAGCCGGGGGCGTCGGCGCAGTATCGCTGGATGATTTTTGCAGTGAAAATGGAATCAGCCGGCTGGATTTTATTAAAATAGACACCGACGGCTACGAATATGAAGTGCTCAAAGGCGGCCGTGGCGTGATTACCGAGTTCAAGCCGACTATCATCTTCGAGATAGGTTTGTACGTGATGGAAGAAAAGAACATTGAGTTTAAACACTACGCCGACTTTTTCGATTCCCTCGGGTATTTGCTGTATAACAGCAGTAACTTCAAAAATATAAACGACCTGAACTTTCGCGAGCATATCCCGGAAAAGGGAACAATTGATATTTTAGCGATATTTCAAAAGAGTCATGCGGATAAATGAACAAGCAGGGGAAAGATAAATTTGGGTTAAAAGCCGACGGCCGGATAGCGAAAGGCGCGAGCGGTAAACAGGTCGAGCAGACGAACCTTGAGAGCCAGGCAAGGCGCGAAAGGAATTTTGAACTCTTTTTAGCGGGCGTCCTGCTGGCTTTCGGCGTCTATCAATCAATCCTGTTTTACGGATATACTGCCGTCCCCAACGGCGATTTTCCCTGCTTTTTCCAGACCGGTAAAGAGATTCTGTCATTAAAGATGCCGACGAGCTTTAAGCGGGTTCCGGTCCTCGGGATACTCCAGGTAATTCTTTCTCACTTCGTTGGCGGCCAGCATCCCGACCTTACCGCGGGCTGGTTACTGAACGCCGTTTTGCACCCGTTCAATCTTTTACTGCTGTGGCTTGTAGGTAAAAGAATCGTCGGCAGGGCCGGCCTGTGGGTTGCAATAGCCGCGATAATCAATCCCCAGGTGGTTTATCTGCTCACCGAACCTTTAGCGGAAACGACGCTGCTGTTTTTCATTTTGCTGACGGTTTATCTGATTTTCAGGCGGTCAAACTGGTGTTACCTGTTCGCCTCGATAACCACGATGACGCGATACGAGGGGGCTGCGCTTATTCTGGCGGCCTTTGTGATGGACTTGATTCAATATAAAGACAGGCAACATCGTATCCGCGCCTTGATTTACGCGATTCTCGCAGGTATTCCGCTGGCGCTTTGGATGTTCGGCACGTTTTTGAACTGGCGCGCTGAAGGAAGCCATTACCTTAGCGTCTTTGGGCAGGAGTATAACAAGTTCTATGATACGTCGGCAGAGGCCAGGACCGGTCTTTTGGTGCAAATCAAGCTGTTGTGGATGACCGGATTTAATCCGCTTCTTTTGCCGGCGCCCGGGGCAGGCGAAGATTTCATGATGACGTTCTGGAAGCTCAGTATAACCTTTGCCGTTATAAGTTTTGTTTTCGGTTCGATTTACGGCTTATTCAAACGCAACTGGAACATACTGGCATTGCTGCTGTTATTCGTGCCTTATCTTCTGGTTCACCTGAACTTTCCTTCGCCTCAGACGAGATATTATATGCCCGTTTTCTGGCTGGTGCTTTTGATGTGTTTATATGGTTTGCAGGGCGTCTGGAGGATTATTGATAAAAACGGGCGAGCGCCCGCGGCGGTGAAGGCCGTATTGCAGGCGTTTGTGATGGTTGCGGCCGTGATATGGCTTGTTGTTCTTGTTCGTTATTTGCCGCAGCTTGCCCAGGCAAGCCCGAGGGCGGAGACGCTGCCTTACGCGGCGATTGGGCTGGTTGCGCTTGTTTTTGTAGGACGGATTTTGTTCTTTTGTCAAAGATACTTTTTGAGGGAGCTGTCCATAGTCGCGATTATGTGCCTGATTATCGTTTCGAACCAATTTATCCTGATACGCACTATTGGCAATGGACAAAAAGACAGGGAATTCAAAGAGCTGGCTGACTGGTACGTTGCCAACGCCAAACCGGGTGAAAAACTTGGGCTTTATATGGCTGAGGTGGTCAGAATATTTGCGCAAAAATACGCGGATGATATAGTTTATTTACCCAAGGCAGAAAATCCTGAAGAATTCCTTAATGCCTGTTACGAGCAGGATATAACGTATGTGGCCTGGGCCACGAGGGAAGGCCTCAGTAACGACCACATCGATTATAAACGAATGAATTTAGACAGGAATATAGCGATGCTGATGGAGCCGAGAAACATTGGGCCTTATCAGTTTGTCGGCCGAGTCGGTTCGCAAAGACGTTTCATCAATGTATTTCGCCTTCTAAAGCCGCAGCAGGCAGAAAAATAACAATGAAGATTTTGATGCTGAATTACGAGTTTCCGCCGATTGGAGGCGGGGCGGGCCAGGCGCATCTGGCTATCCTGCGGCAATTCATTGGCCAAAATGACCTGCAGGTTGATGTCCTTACGTCGAGGCCCAAGCCCGGATTCTCGGTTGAAAAGTTATCGAATAATATAGCCATCCACAGGGTCGGCGTTCACAAGAAAAATCTTCATTTTTGGCGCAAAATCGAAGTAGTGGAATGGCTGGCGAAGGCGCGTCAGCCATATCGCCTGCTGATAAAAGAGAGCCGTTACGATTTGGTTCACGCCTTTTTCGGTCTGCCCACGGGATGGTTATGCTATAAGACGGCAAATCGCCTGCCTTATATTATTTCGCTTCGGGGCTCCGACGTTCCCGGCGGGCACGCGCGACTGCAGCTCGAATATAAACTTTTGGGGGGGCTGCTTAAACGGATATGGATGAAATCGACGGCTCTTGTGGCTAACAGCGTCGGATTGAAAGAAAGGGCGCTGAGATTTTACCCGTCGGCGAATATTGAAATCATACTCAACGGCGTTGACCTTAATAAATTTCAGCCGGCGTCGGACAAGGAGAAAACCAGCGAGCTAAAGCTGCTTACCGTCGGCCGGCTTTCAGTAACTAAAAGATTCGAGATGCTTATCGAAGCCGTCGATATGTTAAGAAGGAAAGGCAAGACGCTGCGATTGACGATAGTCGGAGGCGGAGGACTGTTTGGGCCGTTAAAACGGCTTATCA
Source organism: Sedimentisphaerales bacterium (assembly GCA_016932095.1). GTDB lineage: Bacteria > Planctomycetota > Phycisphaerae > Sedimentisphaerales > Anaerobacaceae > Fen-1362. The sequence goes on along the minus strand of JAFGDN010000042.1, from coordinate 20,243 downwards.
GGCAAAAAGGATTAAGCGACGTTATCGACCTGACGGGCAGAATCGAAGACGAAAAGATGCCGGATATTTATCGTCAGCACGATTTATTTGTTACCGCGACTATGCAGGAGGGTATGAGCAATGCTATGCTTGAGGCGATGGCGTCAGGGCTGGCGATTGTAACGACCCGGTGCGAGGGCGTCGATGAGCTGGTAACCGATAACGGCGTGGTCGTTGAGGACCCGTCAGCCGAAGCGCTTGCAGAGGCAATAAATAAGCCGGCAGAAGACCGGCAATTGCTTAAGGCGATGTGCGTTTCGGCAAGAAGACGGGCGGAGAGATTCGGCTGGGATACGGTTGCCCGACAATATCTGGAGCTTTACGGGCGCGTTTGCGAACGTAAATAAAACGAGGCAATGAAAACATTTTGCGTAACGATAGATACTGAGCCGGACTGCGACGTTCACTGGAGGCGTTCGCAGCCGTTGACCTTTGAATCCGTTACATTCGGCATTCCCAAAATCCTTAGGCCGATATGGGACAGGTTCAGGATTGTGCCGGTGTATTTCGTTACTCCTGAAGTTATGGACAACGACCTTTGTTGCCGCACTCTCAAAGACGAAATAAAACGCGGCGCCGAGATTGGGGCGCATCTTCACAGCGAATACATTGAGCCCAAGCGCAAATACCAGGTTATAGCCGGCACCGCCAGCGATGAGTTTCCCTGTTATGCGTATGATACCGGCGTCGAAAGCGAGAAAATCAAAAATTTGACGGCGTTGATTGAAAAAAATCTCGGCATCAGGCCGGTTTCTTACAGGGCGGCCAGATACGGCGCGGACCTCGATACGATAAAGATACTTGAAAAGCTGGGCTTCAAGGTCGATAGCTCGCTGACGCCTGAGATAAACTGGCAGGGACGCGGCGGGCCCGACCATACAAAATCACCCAGGCAGCCGTATTTTATTTCTCAAACGGATTTATACTCGGCGGGCAATAGCCCGATTCTGGAGGTTCCGATTACGATTTCAGGAAAAAGGATTCCGTTTTTGACAGGCAAATGGATGTATTACCGGTGGCTGAGGCCGACGCATATGACGGGTTTCGAGATGAAGGGGCTTATCGCGGAGTTTGCGGGAAACTACGCCGAGCCGGTGCTGAATATGATGTTTCATTCGATGGAGGTTCTGCCGGGCAAGACCCCGTTTGTGAGAACAAAGTTTGGACAAAAGATGTATCTGGGCCGGCTGGAATCGGTTTTGAAATATATGGTAAGAATGGGATTCGAGAGCAGAACGCTGGCGGCGGTCTATGAAATAATGAAGGCCGATAAGGGAAATACAATATGTGCGGAATAGCCGGCTTCAATTGGGAAGACCCCATTCTTATCGGGCAAATGGCCGAAACGTTGAAGCACCGTGGGCCTGATGACAGGGGGGCTTACGTTGATGACAGGGTCTCGCTTGGCCATACACGGCTGTCGATTCTGGATTTGTCGCAAAAGGGCCACCAGCCGATGTGTTTCCGGGATTATGTTATCGTCTATAACGGCGAAATCTATAACTTCCTGGAAATCAGGAATGAGCTTGAATCCATCGGCTACAAGTTCACTTCAGGCACCGACACGGAGGTCATCCTGGCCGCCTATTTTCGGTGGGGGGCAAGCTGCGTTACGAAGTTTAACGGGATGTGGGCGTTTTGCATTTACGACAGGGAAAAGCAGACCCTGTTTTTGTCGCGTGACAGGTTCGGGATAAAGCCGCTTTATTACTATTTCGACGGCAGGAGGTTTATCTTCGCCTCGGAGCTTAAGGCAATCAAAAAACACGGTATCCCGCTTGAGATTGATACAGCCGGACTGAATTTTTACTTTTATCAGAAGTATATCGGCGGCGAATCAACTATTTACAAAAACTGCAGAAAGCTCAAGCCATCGGAAAATTTGCTTTTCGAGCTAAATCCGAGAAGGATTACCATTTCAAAACACTTCAATCTCGAAGCCGAAATCAGGAAATGGAGTTATGTCTCCGTCGGTGAACGGCTCGAAGCGGTCGAGGAAGTCCTCAAAGACGCGGTGCTCAATCGCCTGATTGCAGACGTGCCCGTCGGGAGCTTCCTTTCAGGCGGCGTCGATTCGTCGTTAATTTCTGCCATCATCAGCCAGAGCAAAAAGGACTTCGATACCTTCTCCATCGGCTTTCGGGACGAGTCCTACAACGAGCTTGAGTATTCCAAAATCGTCGCCGAGCATATCAAAACCTCTCATCACTGCGAATATATGGATGTCTCCGAGGGTATAATCCAGAAGGTAATAAGCGAGATGGATGAGCCGTTTGGGGATTCCTCCGTTTTCCCGACATACCTGTTGTCCAGGATTACCCGGCAAAAGGTGACGGTATCGCTTTCAGGCGATGGCGGCGACGAGGTTTTCGGCGGATACGACACATACAAGGCGTATAAGTGGGCGAAGTTTGTTCCTTCGTCGCTTGTGAAGTTGTCGCGTTTGCTTATCAACGCCATACCGCCCTCCGACAAAAAAGTGACGCTCGGCTTCAAAATGAAAAGGTTCGTGCGGGACTACGGCGAATCCTGCAACCGCCGGCATTTGAACTGGATGGCGACCTTTATCGATTCGACGAGGGCAAACCTGCTTGGTGAATCGTTTGTGCCCGCGGAAAATTTTATCAGGTGTTCCAGCGAAGACACCCTGCTTTCGCTTCAGCTTAACGATATTCACAACTACCTCGCTGAGGACATCCTCAAAAAGGTTGATCTGGCGTCGATGCTGGTTTCTCTCGAAGCGAGGGTTCCCTATCTGGACTATCGGTTGGTTCCGCTGGTTTTGTCGTTGCCTGAAAAGTATAAAATCAGGTTCCTGAGGACGAAATGGCTTCTTAAAAAGACAGCCGAGAAATTCCTCCCGCCGGGCATAATCGACAGACCCAAGCGGGGATTTACTGTGCCGGTGAGCAGTTGGATTACAAATAGCCCGTTAATCCGCGAGTATCTGGCGAACCGAAAATACTATGAAAACAGCCCCCTGAATTTCGATTACACGCAAAGGTTATTCAATGAGCACATCAGCCGGCAAAGCGATAACGCAAGGGAGCTTTGGCTGATTTTCGTGTATAATTTCTGGAAGAGTAACGCTCGATAATGGCAAAACAGGCACAAAATTACGAGAGATATAAAAGCTGGACGGCTGAATCATACGAGAAACAGGGGATTATGACGTATCTGTGCAGGATGCCGGCCGACAGGAAAATTTTGCCTGTTCTTTCGCGGATAAAAGACAAAAGCGTTTTAGACGTCGGTTTGGGGACCGGCGATTATACGCGGCTGTTAATCGACGATAACAGGATAGTCGGGGTTGACCAGAACCCACATCTTTGCCGGTTGAATGTCAAGGTTCACAAGGGCGACGCTACGCAATTGTCAACGCTTGTCGGCGGGGAAAAATTCGATATTGTCCTGTCAACGTGGATGACAGATTATCTCAACGATGAAAAGCTGCAAAGTTTCTTTTGCGAGGCAAAAAAGGTGCTCAAGGAGGACGGCCAACTGCTCACAACGACCATAAGACCCAACGGCTGGGGGCTTGTTTATCTTGTTTTGGCGCGTTACTGGAGAGGGACCGACAAACACGCCTGCGCTAAAAAACGAGTCGCCGATATGCTGAAGAATGCCGGATTTAACGATATCGAAATACTCAACCTCAATTCCTGGCTCGGCATCCCCTGGGCCTGCCTGGTGATAGCGAAATGACACCTGCTAATCTTAATAGGCCAATCAGGATTTGCTACATAGCGCCAAAGACGTACCCGGTTTTCAACCCGGACGTCGGCGACTATTTCGGCGGGGCGAACGTTGACCTGTATTACCTGTCCACCGAAATGGCCAGGGACGAGCGTTTCGAGTCGAGTTTCGTCGTCGCCGATTACGGACAAGCCGACGGCGAGGTCATAGAGGGCGTCAAATTGTTCAAGGCGCTGGATTTTCGCAAGGGGGCGTTTATCGGTATGGTCCAGACGTGGCGGGCGCTAAAAAGGGCTGACGCCGACATTTATCTAATGAAGTGCGCCTCGGCGGGGGTTCCCCTGACGGCGTTATTTTGCAGAATGCACTCGAGGATTTTCGCCTACCGCACCGCGCACCGGTTCGAGTGCGACGGGACGTATCTGCGGGAGAATTTCCTGTTAGGCAGGGCGTTCGCCTGGTCGTTGCGAAAGGCAAAAGTAGTGTTCTCGCAAAACCAGACCGACGCTGTGAACCTTTCCGCAACGCTGGGCGTTTCATCAATTGTTATACCGAACGGTCACCGGTTGCCGGCGCCGGAGCAAAAGCCGCGGGATACGATTCTCTGGGTCGGCCGGGACGCGGACTTCAAAAAACCAGAAAGATTTCTCGAAATGGCAAAAGCCATCCCCAATGAACAATTCATTATGGTCTGCCAGACGTTGGATAAAGGCCCGGCTTATCGGAATCTCATCGCCGAGGCGGGAAAAATCACTAACCTTCAGTTCATTCGGCACGTTCCCTTCAACCAGATAGATGCATATTTCCAGCGTGCGAAGGTCTTTGTAAATACCAGCGACGCCGAGGGTTTCCCGAATACTTTTATCCAGGCCTGCAAGGCCGGCACGGGAATCCTGTCTTTCAACGTCAATCCAGACGGCTTTCTGGAAAAATACGGCTGCGGTTTATGTTGTAACGGCGACCCGGCCCGGCTAACATATAACCTTCGGCTTATGCTCGAAAACAACAGGTTCGCCGAATATGGTTCATCCGCCCGCAAATACGTCGAAATTACTCACGACATAACCAGAATCGCCAAAGAGTATAAGGCCGTCTTTTTACGAATGGGAACATTTTTGAAAGAGTAAAATCGATGTGCGGAATCCTCGGTTTCAACTGGGAAGATGAAAAAAAGGTCAGGACGCTCGCTGAGCTGCTTCGCCATCGCGGCCCCGAGCAGGAGGGCTTTCACGTCGCCGACGGCGTCTCGATAGGCCACAAACGGCTCAAAATCATTGACCTGTCCGAAAAAGGCAGGCAACCCCTTTATAACGAAGACAAAACGATTTGCATAACCTATAATGGCGAGGCGTTCAATTTTGAGGACCTCAAAAAGGAGCTTCAAAAAGCAGGGCACACATTTGTTTCAAGGACAGACACCGAAGTCCTTGTGCACGGTTACGAACAATGGGGGGTTGACATCCTCAAAAAAATAGACGCTGAATTCGCCTTCTGCATATTTGACAAAAAAAAGAACATTTTTTTCCTCGCCCGCGACCACGTCGGCGTTCACCCGTTGTATTATTACGACGACGGCAAAAACTTTATCTTCGGCTCAGAGCTTAAGGTCTTTTTCAAAAGCGACATCGAAAAAAAGATTCATAAAAAAGCCCTCGATTATTATATGCTTTTCGGCAACACCCCCTCCGACCAGTCCATCCTTCAAAATATCAAACCCCTCAGCCCCGGCTCGTATCTCATTTATGACCTGACCGCCAGGAAGATAAAAGAATACGAGCGTTACTGGACCGTTTCTTTTTCGCCGGATAATGGGGTTTCAGAAGCTGAATTTCAAAGCGAGATAGTCAGTCGGCTCGACGCCAGCGTCAAAAGAAGAATGATTTCGGATGTGCCCTTAGGGGCTTTTTTGTCGGGCGGCGTTGACAGCTCCATTGTCGTATCTCTTATGCGTAAATACGTTTCCGACCTCAATACCTTCTCAATAAGGTTCGACTACCCCGATTATAACGAATCGCAGTATGCGAAAGTCGTATCAGACCTGTTCAAAACCACTCATCACGAGATTGAGTTTAACGCCAATGCCGTCAGGGAGCTGATTGAGCAACTGCCTTATATCTATGACGAGCCCTTCGGAGACCCGTCTATGATTCCGACCTGCCTGGTCTCGCGGGTCGCCAGGCAGCACGTTACGGTCTCCCTTTCCGGCACCGGCGGAGACGAGCTTTTCGGGGGCTATCCTCATTACGTCGAGTTCGAGGCGCTAAAGTCGCTGAACCAAATGCCTGCGCCGATAAAAAGCGCACTTGCCTGCTCAGTCAATTTTGTCAACGTCTTTTTGAAAAATGACAGGTTAAACAAGCTGACCACGTTCCTTGGTTCCCTCGAGGAGGACTGGTCGCTGTATCTGAAGCTTTTCAGCTATATGTTCCGCACGAGGGATGAAAGCAGGCGCCTGCTCGATGAGTTTTCAGACCTGTCGGCATACTTCAAATACGACGACGACCTGGCGAATATGAGCAACCACGACATCAATGAGTATTTGCCGGGGTGCCTGTTAGTCAAGGAAGACCGCGCGTCAATGGCGGTAAGTTTGGAGGTCCGAGTCCCGTTTCTCGAAAGGTCAATGATTGAGCTGGCAGCGATAATACCCTCGAAATTCAAAATCAGGGGGCGCGACAAGAAGCACATTCTTAAAAAGGCGTTCAGCAGCGTCCTGCCCCGCGAAATTCTTTACCGTAAAAAACAGGGATTCGGCGTTCCAATCGTGCATTATTTCAGAAAAGAATTGAAAGACCTTGCCTGCGGTGAGATTTTTGATTTTGACTTATATGACTACTATGACAAGGATTTCGTAAGAAAGATGTGGGACAGGCACCAGGCGGGCCTCTCCGACTATTCCCGCCTGTTCTGGAGCATTATGATGTTCAACCTGTGGTTCAGGAAATGGCTGGTTTAGCTGGCGTCGTTTCTATTTGACCAGCCCTTTGAAAATATCCGCAAGGGCCCCGGCAACCTTCGCCGCTGAAAAATGTTCCTCTACAACCTTTCTCGCGTTATTACCCAATCGTATCTGAAGATTTTGGTCTTTATACAAGGCGTCGATTGCCGCATACCATTCATCGGCCTTCGTAGCCGCAAAGCCGACGTTGCCTTTTGCCAGGATTTCCAGATTCATTCCCACCGGCGAAACGACTACGGGCGCTCCGACTGCCATATACTGAAGCATTTTGAAGCTGCACTTTCCGCGCGTCCAAACGTTATCCGGCAAAGGCATAACGCCTACCGACATATCCCGTAACGCGTCGGTTTCAACCTGCTCATTCCAGCGGACAAATCTGATTCTGTCGGCCGGGATTGAGGTCTTCCTCAAGGGGCGGTCGGCCACAAGCTTCAGCTCGCTGTCGGGATGGTCTTTCAAAAAGTGAGCAAGAGCATCCTCGATAAGCTTCAGATACGGGTAATTGCTGGCAAGCCCCGTCCAGCCGATGGTGAATTTCTTTTTTTCTGCAACTATCGAATCCGGCCGTTTGGTATATCTGCTAACGTCTATCGCTGTCGGTAACACATAGACCTTTCGACAGAATTTACCGAACCATTCCCCGAGGAATGAGTTGCCCGCGACGACGGCATCCATCATTTTCGCAATGCGAGGTATCGCGTATTTCCCGAAAGGCCAATCCAGCCATATCGCGTCATCTACGTCGAGCACCCGCGGTCTTTTCAAAAAACGCTCGAACGTCTCATAGCCCTGCACCAGCTCTCTGCCGAACCAGGTAACGTCGGCCTTTCGGCTGCCGAGCACGCCGGGGATGTGCGACAGGGCCTTGAACGGACTTGGAAGACCGCAGCCCTCGCCAAAGAACGGTATGTATTCCTGAACGTAAACGCCTAATTGCGCCAGCAAAGGAATGTATTGCCTGACCCGAAATCTTGCCGCCGGCGATTTACGACCCCCCGAGAGCGCTGCTACTTTTATACCTCCCAAGTTCATCCTTCGTAATTCAGCATCAATTTCGCCAGTTCGCTGATTGACGTTGTCGCGTGCCAGCCCAGCGAGTTAATCGTCGCCGGGTTTGAGATCAGCACGGGATATTCGGCTTTAAAGTTTCTGCTTTGTCTGACGTAACGTCGCCAGTCCTTTTTAATCAGTCCGAAAACCTCATTGAGCCAGTCCTCGATTGAATATACCTGTCTTGACCCGATTGTCGCCTCGAATACCTTATCCTGCCCGACGAGGGTCAAGATTGCCTCCGTGACGTCTGCGGCGAACGTCCATTCTTTCCTTACGGAAATATCACCTAACTCAAGAATTTCCTCGCTTCCTTCCGCGATTCGTTTGGCCGCCTGAACGATTTTCTGGCTGACGTGCTCTTCCGTCCGCAGGGGGCTGTCGTGGTGGAAAAGATAACCCACGTAGCTGCGCACGCCTACACTTCGGAAATATCTCGCCAAATACACCGAGTAATTCCTGACTGCTACGTAAGAGCTTGTGTAGTCAAATGTGTCCGTCTCGGTTATTGGCCTACCGGTATTAACGAACTGCAGGCCGCTGCCTGTAATGAATACCTTGCTCGCGGGCGACCATTTCCTTACGGCCTCCAGTATATTTATCGTGCCGGTTCCGATTGCAGCGTGGTTTTCATACAGGGCGGCGTGGCCGGTCGTCGAAATGGCCGCAAGATGAAAAACCAGCTCTGGACGGCTTTCCCTAATCAGGCCTGCCACAAATTCTGTATTTGCCACGTCGCCGAGTAAAATCCACCCCGACTTTTCGGAGATGCAGGACACGCCTGCCACCTCCATTCCTCGTCTGCGACAGGCCTCGGCCAAATAGAATCCATCCTGGCCGCCGGCGCCGAATATTAACGCCTTCACTGCGTCGATACCCCTTCCTTTGAGATGATTTCTATTTTGGGAAGCGGAAAAATAAATCGCGTTCCCCGCTCCAGTGTTTCTCTTTCCCGCTCTATGAACTCTTTCTTGAAATGCCACGGCAGCACAAGGTAGTAATCGGGATTCATTTTACGCGACTCCGCCTCGCTGATAATCGGGATATCCGTTCCGAGCGTCCGTGCGCCATACTTTTCGGGGCTTCTTTCGGCGGCGTAGTCGATAATCCTGTTATCGATGTCGCACCATTGCAGGATGGTGTTGCCTTTGGTCGAGGCGCCGTAAATGTGAATTTTCTTCCCCTCGTCCTTTAACCTCTTTAGTAAAGCGCTAAGCTCATCACGGTGGACGTTGACCCTGTCCTGGAAATTTTTATAGGGCTTGTCTGTATCCAGCTCGAGGTCGAACTCGGACTTGTGCAGCTCACGGATGTTGTTGTGATATTGCTCGTTTTTGTATTTGTAGTTTGTAACGTGCGTGGCAAAGCAGCGCAAGCTCCCGCCGTTGATATCGTTGAGTGTCGCGTTGAAGATTTTCATCCCACTCTTTTTCAGAATATATTCAATTACCGCCAAACTGTAGAATTCGAGGTGCTCGTGGCAAATCGTGTCGTACGAGGTCATTTTCAGCATCAGCGGCATATAGGACATCTCGAAAATCCAGATACCTTCCGGGGCGAGGATGCTTTTTATGCCCTGTGCAAACGCGACGGGGTCCTCGAGGTCGTAAAACATCGCGATGGATGTAATGACGTCCATTTTTTCCTCTCCAAGGCGGGTTACAAGCTCGTCCGACGGGAAAACGTCCTGAACGACCGTGGCCGTCTGTTTGTCAATCTCCCCGGCGATATCAGAAGGGTCAACGCCGAATTTACGGTAATTCTTAGGGTAAAAACCGAACAGCGTCCCGTCGTTGCACCCGATATCGAGGACTGAACCGCCCGATTTCCTGAGTATCGAAACGGCCTCTTCGACAATGCCTTTGAGGTGATTTCTCATAGTGGTGTTTGTCCCGGAACGATACCAATAGGAAGAGTATAAGACCTCAGGCGGCACCGTATGCTCCATTTGCAGCAACCCGCAGGCATTTTCGTCTTTAGTGGGGTCGCAGCGGACAAGCGACAGCGGGATTTTTCTCATTGGAGGCGTTTCCTTGCCCGGTTTGACAAACGAGCCCTGAAGATGCTGGTCGCCGAGGTTGATTACGCGCGTCAGCGCCATTGAACCGCAGACCCGGCAGCTTTTGCGAAACGTTAAGTGCATAATTATTCTCCTATGCTAATTTTACAGAATTATATCAAAAAGAAACGTTGCATAGTAGGCCGTTCTGATTTAATCAGCCGCTTGCTGTTTGAATGCTCATGATTTGCTGCTCAAGCTCTATTACACTGCGTTTCCATGAAAAACGCTCCTCTACGAGTTTTCTTCCTTCTTCAGAGAGACGATGCCAACCCTCTCCACGAAGAAGCGCAGCAATACGGTTGGCAAATATACGGGGTTCATCTTCGACCCACAACTCGCTGCCGGAACGTCCGGCAATACCACTATTCCCGGCGCTTGTGGTTACTACAGGCGTACCCCACGATAATGCTTCCAGGATTTTCGTCTGGACTCCGATTTTAAGCCTGACAGAGCAAACACTTACCATGGCACGACGCAAATACTCTGATATCTCATTTACTCTTCCAGTAATAATAACATGCTCTCCAAAACACTCTGCGGCATCACGAATTCGCTTGTCTGGTTCTGCGCCGACAATCCACAATACCACCGCTGAATACTCTTGTAATACTAATGGGAATATACTCTGTAAGAAGAACAGAGCTCCATCAACATTGGGCGGATGAAACATACTCCCTGAGAAAACAATCATTCCTTCAGTGCGTCCTTCGTAGCCAACAATCTCTTCCGTGGACCGCTTGTCAACGCCGTATGTCACATGTCCTATATTGTCATACCCGCCCTGTTCTCGCATGTCTCGCATATCGGCTTCTGACAGCAAAAGAACTTTTCCCATTTTTGGTAAATATTTTTTTTCAAATTGCTCCGCCAATCTTGCACGAATGAATAGTGCTGCTTTTTGCCGTAAAGAACACAGAGGCAGTTTTCTCATACGGTATGTCTTTATTGATTGCGGGTCTTCGACATTAACAATCGCTTTTTTATAGCTGCATGGCGGACAGTATTGTATCGCCATTAGATCGTATAACAGGATTGCATCGAATTTATCGCGTTCCATCAGTTCTTTGATGCGCTTGCGCATATCATGCTTCATACACGTAGCGGGAAGAAATGGAATCCTTAACAACGCATAGAAGATATAGCAAATTAGTTGTATGAATATCGGTATATATTTTGGCTGGACCGTCTCAAAGTGTTCGGCAAATTCGGCAAATTCTGCCAGCTCTTTAGCAACGTCAAAGCAGATAAAATAAACCGAGTATTTTTTTGACAGCTCTTTGACGTTATTGCAGGCGGCTATCGCGGCGCCTACTCGCGGGGAATACGGATAAGATGGCATCACAACCAATAATCTCATTGCCGTCTGTTTCTTTTTACAACCAATCCTGCAAAGGTATATTGATATTTTCCCAGTAAATTGAAATCCGGCTTGGGACAGTCCCATTGCGGTTCGTCCACCAGGCGACAATCGCCCATCAGCGGCAACAAACGGTTTATCAGGTCCCTTTTTGTATATAACCTTACGTCAACTTCCGGTTTTAGCTCGCCCGGTTTCCATCCGTCCTTATAATCACACGTTATTATCGCAATTCCGCCGGGCGCCAGCAAATCGGAAATGCACCTTATGAACGACTCGTCATCAGGGTCGTGTTCAATTACCGAAGTCGAAAAAATAATATCATACGAATTTTTCCGCGTTGTTGGCTTTGTAAAATATTCCTGCAAAGTATAATTTATCATCGGGTCTATTTCCCCGATTGCGTATCCCATTTTTTTCAGGCCCATTGAAGCCGTGTCTTCGTAGCATCCCACACATAATAGTTTGGGATTTTTGTATTGAGAAAGATAACGATACACGGTATCGAACACAAACGCCTGCTGGACATTGGCCCGTTCTATCTTTTTCGACATCGTTTTGGGCGCAAGCTCTTTTAATTTGGCGACTGCGGGCGCATATAATTGGCGGGCATTGTCATCCAGTATTCGATTTAAGGACGTGCCGGCGGGAATTTGCACCGGCTGGTATCGCATGGAACGGTCTGTCGTCATATCATCTTCCGACACCTTGTCCGAGCTTCTTAACCAGGTGAAAGTACTGTCCGGTATTGATAACATCCGTCGGCATTTTGCCCTCAGAGTGTTAATAATCCCCGTTTTGTGACGCACCGGCTGCTGCAGTTTTGCAAAAATGGAACCCAGTATCCTTTCGTATTCCCACAGGAGGTTCTCATCAGTCCATTCATTATAGTGCTTTTCCAGCGGCGCAAAGCCGTTATGAATAATGGTTTTCAGGGAATTATTTGTAATGCATACCGACGGCTCGATGTCAAAGACATGCCTGAACATTACGCCGTCCGAAACCGCGACGGGTCTTTGAACCGCCATCGCATTATCAAGAGCGCTCGACAATCCCCGGTTGCTTTTATCTTCATATAAAAATATGTTAACGGTGTTGTTTGCCAGGAAATCCAGCAGTGTTTTATTATCCATATAATCGTGGGTGATATGTAACCGAATCCCCGGCTTTGTAATCAGGGCTTTGCATCTTGCCGCAACGGCCCTGGCGTTAACGCCCTGCCTGTCGCCGAATTCCGCGAAAGGAATATTGAAACGTATATCAGCTTCGTCGTATTCCTGCTGGACAAGCTGAATGATTTTTTCGAACCCCTTGTTGGGGGTTCCGAAACCGAAGCTACCGATAACCGGTTTTGAGGGAAGCGGAAAATTATTTTGATACCGGGGCAGCAATCTTCCTGTTTTATATACCAGCGGATTCAGCAGCAGCAGCGTCGGGTCCGGCCCGATGTAAACGTCAAAAAGCGAATTGACTAAACCTGATGAACGGCACAGCAGGAGCTTTTTTCTGTAATTAACAGCTGAATCGGCAACGCGTTGTGTTATATCGTGTATTATCCCGATTTGAGGAATTGGAACCGAAGCGATATTGCTTTTGAAAAGCCGGGGAGCGATTCTGGTTGCAACCCACGGCAATACCGACGGCATATAATTATAAATAATTGCAGTGGGTGCATTTTCGGTAATAGCGGTTTGTAATTCAGATAATGACGAGCATTCAGCCCGTATGAATTGATAACGCCGTGAACGCTGTAATACATCGGTGATGCTTTTCCCGAATTCATATACGCCGCACCGCGCTTTTTTGTGAGAAACAAATAGAATTCGTTTGTTCATCTGGCTCCGGATACAAGTCCGATTTTTGACAGCTGCATCAGCAGCCACGTCCTGGTTACCGGCGTTAAAATTGCCGTTATGCCGGCCGTAAATGCTGAAATTATAATCAGATACAACAACGTCATATATTGCGACATAGACCCCCTTAATAACAGCCGGCCAATACCGGCTACTATTATACATACTGCTAACGGAAGACACACGTCCTGCAAATACCATCGCCATTTTTCTTTACGCAATAATCTCAGGTGCATCACCGGTATTTCAAATAATACGTATCCGAGGTTCAGAATAAGCCATACGCCAGCGGCGCCTGTGGCGCCATATCGTATAGCCATATAAACAAGTAATGGTATAAGAAGAATAACGGCGATGACGTTTTTGATAAACGACAAGCTCGTCCAGCCAAATGCGAACTGCAGGGCACAAGGGGTATTCATTATCCCGTTAAGGGCCGTTCCGCAAATTAAAATGCTTAAAATCATATAAGCATTCCCCGCCGCCGCTGGGTTTTGAGTCCACAATAGAAGCAGCTCGTGTGAAAATAAAGCGATTACAACAGCAACCGGTAAAATCAATACCGAAATAAACTGGCTGCTTTCATGGTAGAGTCGTTTCAGCTCATCCTGGTCGTTGACAGAAACCAATTGCGTAAATCTCGGGTAGATACTGTTAAATACCGGCGTGACGAGGTTATAAAGGTACATTGCTGCGGTGCTTGCCAGCACGTAATAACCAAACATTTCGAGCGAAAGCATCCTGCTTAATATGACTTTGTCCATTTGTGTAAGAATGATTGCCAGTATCGTTATCCCGCTTATTCCGGCTGAAAATTTCCAGATGCCCCTGAGAAGCTGCTTTTGAAAAACCGCCTTGTCGCCGCCAAACCGCAGTCGGCGTTTGAGAAACATCGCTATTAAAAAGACATTTGTTATGCTGATGACTATCTGCCACAAAAAATACGCCTGAACCGTCGGCCAGACCAGCCACAAAATCAAAACTGCTCCAACGCCGCGCAAGGTGCTTGTTGTAATAATAATCGCGTTAAGCAAAACCTGTCTTTGCAGGCCCATCAAGCCGCCCGAATAAAATCCGACCGGCATTTGCAGGGTGATTGCCAGTCCCATCAGTAAAAATACCTGCTCGATGGTTTTGCCGGATAGCTGCTCCGGCTTTACCCAGTGATGTGCGATAAACGGCGATAATGCCGCAACGGTAATACCGGCCAAAATTGCGACGCCCCAGTAAATAACTTCCAGCGTGCGGACGAGATTACGCATTTCCTTTTCTTTACCCTGCAAAGCCGACAGCCGGGCCATTTCACGGTTCAGGGTGCTGCTCATACCCATATCCAAGAGGCAGAACATCGTCTGCAGCATTGCATAAATACCAATCAGACCCCATGCTTCAATACCGAGGAGTTTCATATAAAGCGGGATAAAAATCAGTCCCATAAGGGCCTGCCAGTTACTGCCCGTGAAATTTGCGACTATATTTTGCTTTATAAGCTTCATCAATTACCTAATGTTGTATTCCATCGCTTTTTTGGACTCCGTCCCCGTAAGGCGCGTTTCACTGTAATAGCCCAAATCGCAGGTCGGGGTTTACCCCCGCGGTATTATCGAATCGGGAATCTTGCCGCAAGCTCTTTGGTCTTATTTCGGATGTTTTCTGCAATCACCTGCTCGATTGTCCGCTCTGTTTGACCGGCTGGTTTAATGTTTTTCAAAACACCGTCGATGAGGTCGGACAGCCGGTCCATCTCGGCAGCACCCATACCATTTTTGGTGACTATAGGCGTGCCGAGACGAATGCCGGTCATTGCCGGCTTATCGTCATAAGGCAATGGCATCTTATCCACGACAATTCCGCACTGTTCAAGGCATTTTTGCGCCGCAGGGCTCGATAAGCCCTCTGAAATGCCCGAAACATTGATAATCAACATATGATTGTCAGTCCCGCCGGTCAGTAAATTGTATCCCTTTTTCGCAAGCGCACCTGCCAGCCATTTGGCGTTTTCCGCGACCTTTAATTGTCTCGCCTTGTATTCTTTCGAGCCGGCCTCTTTGAAAAACACCGCCTTTGCCGCGATATTGTTGAAATAAGGCGTTCCCTGTAAGCCCGGAAACGTCGTCTTTTCAATTTGCCGCCACAGGACGGCTTCTTTTCCTGCGACCTTGATTTTCATATCGTAATCCCTGCCCGCCAGAATCAGGCCGCCCCGCGGCCCGCCTGGTTTATACGTGCTGGCAGTGGTAACGTGCGCGTAATCAATCGGCGAGGGATGTGCCCCTCCCATTACCAATGCCGACAAATGCGAAATATCCGCCAGTAATATCGCCCCGACCTCGTCGGCGATTTGCCTGAATTTGCCGAAGTCGATAATTCTCGGGTATGCGCTTGCACCGCAAATAATCAGCTTAGGCCTGAATTGTCTGGCTTGTTTTCGTATCTGGTCGTAATCAAGAAGGAAAGTTTCCCTGTCAACGCGGTAACTTTCAATCTCGAAAAATTTCGCGGTAAGCGAATCAATCGAGCCATGCGAAAAATGCCCGCCGTGGCTTGTCGCCATACTTAGGATTTTATCGCCCCGTTCCAGCAGGGCCGTGATAACGATTTGATTGGCCGTTGTGCCCGAGTGCGGCTGGACGTTTGCGTATTTTGCCCTGAAAACCTCTTTTGCCCGCTCGATTGCCGTGCTTTCCACTTCATCGACTATCCCACTGCCGCCGTGCAGCCGGGCCGCGGGAAATCCCTCGCTTGTCTTATTCTGCAAAATCGACCCCAGCGCCGCCAGCACAGACCGTGAGCACAGGTTTTCCGCCGCGAGGAGCTGGATACTATTCTGAAGCCGATGGTATTCTCGTTTTATCAGCTTATAAATATCAGGGTCGTATTTTTTCAACGCGCCAAGCAAATCGGCGTGATATGCCTCTGATGATAAGGCATCAAACGTCATACCCGGAACCCTTTCTTCCGTCGATAATCTCGACTCATCACTGAAATGCTTATCCTAAGATTAAACGGGCTATATCGTTAAAGGTCACATACAACAGCAGCGCCAGCACAAGCCCCCATCCCATGTATGCTATAATTTCCTGTGTCCGCACGCTCAATGCCGACCCTTTGATTTTCTCGATGAGTAAAAGTACGACCAGTCCTCCGTCTAAGGGAGGCATCGGCAAAAAGTTCAGCACCGCCAGCGATGCGCTTATAAGACCGAGGAAATAAACATAATAAACAATCGGATGGTCGGCCACGATTCGATAGCTCAGCGTCAGTATCCCGACCGGCCCCATCAATCCCTTGGGGCTTACAAGTCCGCCAAGCAATCGCTGCAGAGTAACATACGACTGAATTACGAAAGTCCTCGTGCGTTTGTATCCCATCCCTATCGCGTCAACAGGCCCATCCGCCTTATACAGCCGTTCTAATTGCCTGAACGGCATTATCTGCCTGGACATTGTTCTGGCCGTTACAATCTGCTCCTGCCCGCCAACATCGATTGCGGTATTACCCGCATTTTGCTCATCGACGCGCCAGTCAATGGCAATGCGATGGCCCGCGTTTTGCTTCAACTCTCTCGCTATGTCAAAAAAATTCGACGCCTCAACGCCGTCCACCGCCGTTATAACCGCGCCGCGCGGTATCGCCAACGCCTCGCTTTGCCCGGGCGTTACTATTGTCTTGGCTGCAACAGGGTGTTCAACGTCGAGTTCTACTGCCAGGCCTATCATTACCCGATTGGCGTCCCTGTCTCTTTTTGGAACCACGGGTATCGCTAACCGGCGCTCGCCTTTGTCTGGCTCGTTGCGCAGAACCATTATCACGAGGGTCTTGTCTTCGTATTCATTTGTCAGCTCCCTCAGCTCGGAATAGGTGGGATATCCGATGTTTCCGGCGGCCACGATAATATCGTCCGGTTTGAGCCGTTCTTCTTTGTCTTTCAATCGCAGCAGCCCTCGCAGCCAGTCCTTAAAGGTCCCTGATACCGCCGTAATACGCATCCGCGGAATTATACCGCAGATATTGGCGAGATTCGGTTCGGATTCATCCGCCAATACGCCAGGAGCGGGGAAGACCAAATCAATATGCCCCTCGACTAATTCCGTTTGACTCGATGAATCTTTGCGCTGTGCCAGCAGCACGACGTTTGGCTCGAATGTGTTTTCAATAATCCGTTCAAATTCCCAGTGGCTGTTCACGTCAGCGCCTGCGACCGCCTTTATCCGGTCGCCGGGCATCAGCCCTGTTGTTTCCTCAAGTAACTTTGCGTCCTTTGCCGCGAGTTGTTCAATTGTTAAGGTATATGCCCTTTCGATGCCGAAATCGCGAAACGGCTCCCCCGGCAGATGCTCAGCTGTTAGCGTAACCTTTTCGATGGTCCCGTCCTCTCGCCGGATTTTTAACGGCACGGCCTCGCCTTTCGCAGACAATACCGCCGCCATTTTTACGTCGGTGAAATCCAGCCGGCCGTCCTTGCCGGCAACCTCGATTACCTCGTCGCCGGCACGAATACCTGCCTTCTCCGCCGGCGACCCCGGTATTACCCCTCCCACAATCGGCGAGACCAGGCCTATGCCCACGAGGAACACTATCACGTAAACAATTACCGCGCTTATCACGTTAAACGTTACCCCCGCCGCCAGGACTGCCGCCCGCATAAGGGCCGGCTTATTTGCAAACGACCTCGGGTCCTGGTTTTCCTTCACGGGCCCCACATCCTCCTGGCCTAACATCTTGACAAAGCCGCCAAATGGAATAAGCCCTATCCTGTATTCCGTCTCGCCGGGCAGTATTTTTTTGCCGAACGTAAAACTGTATAATCCATCGTCTTGCGTTTGACTTTCAGTCGCATCTTTTTTAAACAGCTCCGGCAGTATTCGTATCCGCCAGCCGCGGTCCGCCTTCTTTATTCCCAGGAGCGTCGGCGGCATAAAAATCGAAAACGCCTCAACCTTTATCCCGCAAAGCTTGGCGATAACGAAATGCCCGAACTCGTGAACTATTATCACCGCCCCGAAGCCGACCAGCACCAATAATATGTTTTTCGTTGTCTCGATATTGCGAATGATAAAAACGATAACCGCGGCGGCGACTGCAACCAGCAAAATGACCCGTGAAGATTTTTTCATCGGAGCTGATGATTTTTCAGACATTCCATTACCTCTTTCTTTGCCCATGCGTCGGCTTCTAATAATTCTTCGAGCGTTGCCCTGTCCCTGTAATTGCAGTTTTCGAGACAATGCCGGACAAGCTCGACAATATTTCCGAATTTTATTCTGCCGGCCAGAAATTGCTCTACTGCCGCCTCGTTGGCCGCGTTAAACACCGCCGCAGCCGTCCCGCCCTTTTGCGCAACTTCAAAGCCCATCTCTATTGCAGGGAACACCCTGAAGTCGGGCTGCTCGAACGTCAGCGTCCTGAGATGTTCGGCCTTGAGCTTTTTGGCAATTCCGGCCATCCGAACCGGGTAAGTCAGGGCGTACTGTATCGGCAGCGACATATCCGGTATGCCCATTTGCGCTATTACCGAGCCATCCACGAACTCAACGAGTGAATGAATTATCGACTGCGGGTGGACCAGCACTTCAATTTTCTCGGGCGTCATATTGAACAGCCACCGCGCCTCGATTATCTCCAGCGCCTTGTTCATCATCGTGGCTGAATCGACCGTAATTTTGCGACCCATTCTCCACACCGGGTGTGCCAGCACCTGCTCGACCGTCGCGTCGTGTATATTCTCCGGCCTTGCTCCTCTAAACGGTCCTCCCGATGTAGTCAGCACGATTTTTTCGACCTCGTTATGTCTGCCGGATTGTAGCGCCTGAAATATCGCTGAGTGCTCGCTATCGACGGGTATTAACTGCGCTTCACATTTTTTTGCCTCTGAGGTAATCAGTTTGCCGGCTATGACCAGCGGCTCCTTGTTCGCTATGGCCGCCCTTTTCCCTTTGCGGATAGCCGCTAATACCGCGGCCAGTCCTGCGGCCCCGACAACCGCTGCGAGAACCGTGTCAACTTCCTCGACCTCCGCGATTTTTTTCAATCCCTCTGTTCCTGCCAGAACCTGAACGTTTTGGCCTTCAACCAACCTTTGAAACCGGCTGACGTAATCGGTGTCGCTGACTGCCGCGTATCTGGGCTGATACCGCCTCACCTGTTCGGCCAGCAGTTTTACGTTACTGTGCCCGCTCAACGCGACCACTTTGAATTGTTCTTCTTCTGTCAAAGACGCGTTTACGCCGTCAATGACCCGTAACGCCGTGGTCCCAATTGAGCCGGTCGAACCTAATATCGCTATTCGTTTGCGCACAAAGAAATCACCTTAAAAAAACGAAGCGATATTATACTACCGTTTCATTGAAAAATCATCATTCACTCGAAAAAGGATTCCCCTCCCCAGCCGCATTTTCCATTCAGCGTTTTTTGTGATGTTTCCAGAATCTTGAAAGTAACCCTGCAAGACCAAAAAGGAATACAGAATTCGGCTCCGGAGTTTCAACGATTAGTTCAACTGTGTGCAGTTGGCCGACGTGCGAAGGCCAGGCGTCTGAAATCTGCAGCCGCCACTGGCCGAAGGCGTCCTGGCCGTCAAAAACGGACAATTGAAAGCCATCCGCCGGCTTAAAGGGCTGGCCCCACGGCTCAATGGCCTCCTCAACGGCGATTTCCGCTTCGTCGTCAAATAAAAAACGATTGGTGCCGCCCGCAATAACAATTCCGCTGGTTGAATCCGTTGTGAAAAAAGAATAGTTTGAGTGAGGATTCAGTAAGATTGTTGACCCTTGCGGGCTTGTCAGGGTCATCTCCAAATCAAAAAAAGCGTCGTGCGTCAGCGTTACGGCTATATCGAGGTCTATGATTAAAATATGCTCGGCAACGTCGATTACGGCGTCTTCCATTTTGCCGGACGTTTCACCGTGTTGGGAAGGAATCGGCCGGTCGGTGAAATCTTTGGAAATTTTGATTTCCGCAGGCGCCGGACGGGCAAATACAGCAAGGGCGATAATCGCCAGCCGGGACAACAAACATATTTTCGAGAATCGAGCAGGCATATATTCAGCGCAAACCGTAATTCCGCTAACTACTCGATTCCCGCCCCCTCAATATGAGGAGCATTTAACAGGATGAAAGCCGGTGTGTCAAGAGAAAAAACCTCAAAGTTAGGGTTTTTTTGATATTTTAGCAGGAGGGATTTTCAAAACAAAGCGCACTTCCCATATTTGACGATATAAGGGGTAG
>JAFGDN010000041.1 GCA_016932095.1 Sedimentisphaerales bacterium | reverse complement strand
GTCATAATGCCCGCGTTGGCCGTTGAAAGAAAGGCCAGAATCGCCGCGATTCCCAGCGCTATTTTGCCGGGCGTCCCCATAAAAACCGCCGCCGCGTCCGATATAGGCGTCAGCGACCGGCTCAGCTCGTCGCTCTCAAGCACGCCGGTTGTTATGAAAACCATAAAGGTATAAAAAATACTCGTTACAAGCAGTGATACAATCATACCCAGCGGGATGTTCCGGGCCGGATTTTTTATCTCCTCAGCGACGCTGGCGATTTTCAAAAGACCCGTGTATGAGACAAAGACGAATCCGGTCGTGAAAAATATCCCGCCCAGCCCGTGAGGCGCAAAGGGAACGAGATTATCGACCTTGACCTTGTCGATGCCGAGTATTACGAAAAGCCCCATAATCAATATCAGCCCGACAACCAAAGCAACCTGTGTCCGCCCGGCCTCTTTAATCCCGATAAGATTGACCGTAAGAAAAATCAAACAGAAAGCAACTGCGACTATGTGAATGTCTATATCAACAATTAGAACTGTGAAAACAGACATACCCACAAGCGCAAACGCGCTTTTCATCGCCAGGGCAAACCAGCTTAGAAGCCCCGCGACCGTCCCGACCCCCGGGCCGAACGCGCGTATTATCGTGAAGCAGTCGCCTCCCGCCTTGGGCATTGCCGTCGTCATCTCCGCTATGCTCAGCATCCCCGGCAGCGATAAAAGACCCGCTAAAAAATAACATATAATCACCGCCGGGCCCGCCTTTGCGTACGCCAGCCCGGGCAGGATAAAAAGCCCCGAGCTTATCATCGCCCCCGACGCGATGCAGAAAACACCGAGAAGATTCAGCTCCTTTTTCAATTCCATCTTCCATTCCTTTGATTAACAAATGAACCTTGACGGCCTACGGCTGTAAATTCGACCTGCTTCGTAATAATGATAACCTGCCCGCCCCTTTTTGCCAACCGTTGTTTGATACTCTCCGCAGAAACATTACAGGTAGCGCGCATAAAAAGAGCACAAGTCTTATTACTTGTGCTCTTGTATTCTTGTGCCCTTGTGCTCTTATTTGTCCTTGGCCTCGAATTCGGCGTCGATAACGTCGTCGCCGCCTGGTTTCCTGCGGACGTCGCCCTCGGGCGGAGGAGGCGGCGGCGATTGTCCTGTTGGGCCTGGCTTGCCCGGACCGCCTGCGGTTTTCTTCGCGGCTTCCTCATATAATATCTTGCCTAATTCCTGGCTTACGGAGTTTAAGTTCTCCATTGCTTTTCTTATCGCCTCGGCGCTGTCGCCTTTGGCGGCTTCCTTTAGATTGTTGACGGCGCTTTCGATTTTACCGCGTGTATCAGCCGGCACCTTGCCGCCGTGCTCTTTGAGTGTCTTTTCAGTAGCGTAAACAAGCTGGTCGGCCTGGTTCTTCAAATCGACGACTTCCCGTTTTTTCTTGTCCTCCGTGGCGTGCGTCTCTGCGTCTTTTTTCATCTTATCGATTTCACCGTCACTCAATCCTGAGCTGGATTTGATTTCAATCGACTGCTGCTTGCCGGTCGCCAGGTCCTTGGCGGAGACGTTGAGAATGCCGTTGGCGTCGATATTGAAGGCTACCTCAATTTGGGGAATACCGCGAGGGGCCGGCGGGATACCCGTAAGCTGGAACCTGCCCAGGGTGCGGTTATCGTGTGCGAATTCGCGCTCGCCCTGCAGAACGTGAATATCAACCGTTGTCTGGCTGTCCGCGGCAGTCGAGAATATCTCGGTCTTGCTCGTTGGAATTGTGGTGTTACGCTCGATAAGTTTTGTCATAACGCCGCCTAAGGTCTCAACGCCAAGTGAAAGAGGCGTTACGTCGAGAAGCAATATGTCCTTTACGCCGGTATCGCCGGCAAGGACCGCTCCCTGAATCGCCGCCCCCATTGCTACAACCTCGTCGGGATTCAAGCTTCTGTTCGGCTCTTTTTGGAAAAGTTCTTTGGCTATCCGCTGAACAATCGGTATTCTGGTTGAGCCGCCGACGAGTAATACTTCTGCTACGTCCTTAGGCGCAAGTTTTGCGTCCTGTAGCGCCTTGACGCAGGGATTTTTCAGCCGGTCAAACACCGGCTCGCATAGCGCCTCGAACCTGCTGCGGGTTATGGTCATCTGCAAATGCTTTGGTCCTGAAGCGTCAGCCGTAATAAACGGCAGGTTCACCGTCGCCTCTATTTGCGTGCTCAATTCGCATTTGGCCTTTTCCGCGGCTTCTTTCAAACGCTGATGCGCCATCGGGTCTTTGCGAAGGTCAATACCCTCTTTTTGTTTGAACTCATCGGCGATGTAATTGATGAGAACGGCGTCCAAATCATCGCCGCCCAAATGCGTATCGCCGTTGGTGCTCAATACCTCGATTACGCCGCTTTTATCCTCGAAACCGCCTATATCTAGTATGGAAATATCAAATGTGCCTCCGCCGAAATCGAAAACGGCAACCTTTTCATTTTTCTGCTTATCTACGCCGTAGGCCAGCGCAGCAGCCGTCGGCTCATTGATAATCCGCTCGACCTTTAATCCCGCAATCGTTCCCGCGTCCTTGGTTGCCTGTCGCTGTGCATCGTTGAAATACGCAGGCACGGTGATGACCGCCTTTTCGACCTGCTCGCCTAAATAATCCTCCGCGGTCTTTTTCAAATCCTGAAGAATCATCGCTGAAATCTCAGGCGGCGTGTATTCCTTGCCTCTGACGTTGACCTTGACCAGCTCGTCAGGGCCGCCGACGATTTTATAAGGCACGATTTTTTCCTCAGACCCGACCTCGTTGTGTCGCCTGCCCATAAATCGTTTGATTGAGAACACCGTATGCTCAGGATTGGTTACCTGCTGATGTTTTGCAATCTGGCCGACAAGGCGTTCGCCTTTGTCGGTAAAGCCCGCCACCGAGGGCGTCAGCCGGGAACCCGATGAGTTAATCAAGACCTTAGGCGCGTTGCCTTCCATTACGGCAACAACCGAGTTTGTCGTCCCGAGGTCTATTCCTATTATCTTATTCGTAGCCATACTCGTTTTCCTTTCGTTTTTCATCATTATGCAAAAACCATATCATACTCCAATGGGTTGCAAATATCGTGCCAGTTATTCTCCTGTTAGCCGTATAATCCTAACTATCGCTAATATAATGACTTATGACTTTCGACCTTGATCTTTGTTCCCCTGTTGTGCCATTTTGGCAGGCGGAATCGACCTTACTAACATATTGATTCTTTAGAAGAAACTGATAAAATAAAAATAAAGAGGCTAACTATTCAAATCAAACTAACCGCTGTTTTCGAAAAAGTAAAAGACGGCTATATCGGCTACGTCGAAGAGCTACCAGGTGCGAATACCCAGGATTCAAGTCTGCGGTAAACCAAACGCAATCTCAAACAAGCTGTAGAGCTCGTTTGGAATCCTAATGGACAGCTTAATGAAGAGAAAACAGCAGGAGGGCAGGTAGTCAAAGAACCCTTTGGCCTGCTCACGGTATAAAACGAACGGATTTGATAAAACATCTCGAACGGTAGGGATGCGAATTCCCCTGTTAAGCAAGAGATATCAGTGTATGTGAACTTCAAGACGTACGGCTATCTTAATCAACCTGCCTGTCGACGTCGGTGACCATTGGTAAGGATAAATTTGACTATATCCGGCCTACTCCTTACCAATTGTAACAACCGCAGAGCCGGGCCACTTGGTGTATTCACATTCTGTTCCCATGCTTGAACGGTTTTGGGAGAAACGTTCAAAAGTAGTGCAAAAACATGCTGACTTACATTAAGCTTTTTTTGACGCAAATCAGCTACTTCATCACCTGCCATTTTTTGAAGAGGTGCCTGTAAAGAAAATTCGCGATGCGTCAATTTCTTGCCTTTTTCGAATGAATCAATTACTTCTTTTATACTATCGTGAATCTCATCGAAATATTCGTTTTGCATTTTCTTCGCCATAATCCACCGAATAACTAAACACAAATCAACGATTTAACTGAACTATACCATAGAATAGTATAAATGTCAAGGAAAAGTTCAACATTTTTCCGGAACAAAAATTAACAGTGAACAGGCATGTCAAAAAAACCTGCTACCATTGCTATCGGCCCCTGATATACAAATAATGAAACAGTTATACTATAAATTCCGTATTTTATTTATATGCTGTATAGTTAAAAAAATTTACATAACCGTATAAATAAATACAAAGAAATGTCCTATAAAATCTTATTTTCTTAGCAAAATAAGTCTTGACATTGTATCATTTTTCTGATATAGTTGTTTTATACTCAGTTTTTAAGGTTGGTTTATTATGGCTGAACACGTCATAACAGAAAAGTTTCTTAAGGCTTTAGAACGTTATTTTGCTGGGGAAGTGAATACAAGAGATGCCGCAAAAGAAGCCGACTTGAGTGGTCCGAACAAATTCTTGGAAATTCTAAAAGAGGCCTATAGGCAAAATTACATTATAATACGTTCTCCTATAGATGAGTTACTCTGTAATAGATTTCGTCAGTGGGTCGGACTTGCATCCAATGTGGCACCATATATCTTAAAAAGCAATCCAGACGATAGAACGTTTTCACTGAAGGCCGCAGAAACGTTTATGATTTATCTCAGGCGTTTGCTTTTAAACGACAAAATCGAAGATGTAACAATCGGTGTGGTAAGCGGCTCATCCACTGCTTCGTTAGTGGAGGCGCTTGTCTCGAGCAGCGTCTGGGAAGAAGTTATCGGCACGGAAGAAGAGAAAAACATCCGAAATAAAACCATAAATATTTGTGCTCTTAATGCGAATCCTGTTAAGGGATGGGAACTCCAAGCGGATGCCAATATTGCAGTATTTCGCCTAGCTGTGCTTTTAAAACAAAAACTAATCGATATAAATGTACCGGAGGAGAAAAACAGAAAAAACACCGTTGAGCCAATGGGTATTACAAACTCTTCATTGGTGATTCAGGATCCTTCAAAAAGTAAAAAGGATATTAGCCCCATAGACCAGGAATTATTAATCATAACCGACCCCAAAAGATTAGATGGCAAAAAAGATAGCTCTAAGCTCGGTATAATAATAACTGGTATCGGTTCGACGGAAGACAGTATTTTTACACAAGTCATGAAAAAAGAAGGAATCGTGGTTCCCAAAGAAGTTGTAGGAGATGTTGCATATGCGCCAGTGGATAAAAATGGCAGGGAGCTATCTCTTACCAAGGACGGAACAAGCTATAGTGTCTATAGTGCCATACGATTGGTTACCCTAAAAGAACTTGTTAATAGTGGAAGTGTCGTTTTATTGGTCGCACGTAACTCACGTCGCGGGAAACCAACTAATAAAACGCAAGCGATTCGAGCGGCTATTAGAGGGAAGTACGTTAATGTCATTTGCACAGACGAAGAAACCGCATTGGAGGTCATGAAAGAACCGGCATAGGGGTAAAATTCAGGAATCAGGAGTTGCGGTAAATGAAGGAACATGAGCCCATATATATAGAGCATAGATTTATTTTGACAGATGCTTTTATGAAAAAACACGGAATCATCTCCGAACCAGAGATTAACGACCTTTGTTTTTATCTGATGCTTGAGAGAGGCCGAACCATCAAAAGCACAGGTGGCTTCAAAAAAATTAGATGCAAATGTGGAATTGCAGATGAGAACGTGTGGGACATTGTGTTTGCTGATTATAATTACCCCGGTAAAAGAAAACGCGCATATCTCTTAGTGGCAAAGTGGCCTATTAACATCATAGAACATATGAATCGGCGGCAGAGACGCAAGCTAAGAATATTAAAAGATAAACTAGATGGATACATGCGCGATTATTTCGGGCAATGACAACACGCCTATTGTTTTTCACACACATTCCATTTCTTATCTTCAATCTTACCTTAAAAAAATGAACGTTGGATTCTAAGAGCCTCTAACAAAATGAGGTATATTTAACCGATAACATGAGTAGCTGAACGTTACAGAGAAAGGCAAGGATGCTACTCATGGC
>JAFGDN010000040.1 GCA_016932095.1 Sedimentisphaerales bacterium | reverse complement strand
TGCTCGGATTCCTGCTTTAGAATCTCCTCGGTTTCAGGAACGGCGCTCAATAGCTCCGGGTAGGAAGCTTGGGCATTATCTTCCCCTTTTTCCATCAGCTTTATGCCGAATGTGACTCCGAAAACCGCGGATACGGTTATATAGAACCAGCCTTTGCAGACAGAGGGTTTTAAGTCCGTTTCTGAGTATTTCTTCAATATGCGGTAATGATTAAGTTCTTCCTCACTGATTTTTTCGAGTATATCGCGGTTATGCGCGTCTTTTACAAAACGAGCAAGCTTTTTATAAATGAAATGCTCTGTTATTTCGTTTTTCTGAAATTCCAGAATTATTCGCCTGGTTTTACCATCCAGCGATTGCATATTTTCCTCATAATAACCGGATTCTCTGGCAATGAACGTTGTGACCCAAAATCCCAATATGAATACCGGCCGTTTGAACCGGTAAACAACCGGGCTCCGATTCGCGTATAATTCCCCCAGCCGACACGAAAATCACAGCCCTAATGTAAATTCTAACGTTTTACGTAGTGAATGTCTAACTTAATTTCGGTACATGAACCAGTCGATTCCACTTTCGCGGACAAATGCCCGAACCGTTCAAACCTTCATTATACAGCGCTTGGCGGAGAACCCGGACTATATTTGCTCATAAGAAATATCGCCTTGGTGGGACACGCTAGCATACATGCCCCGTCGCCGATACAATTTTCGGGCCGAATGACCTTTGCAAGCCCGTCTTTAATCTCGAGCACGTTGGGGCCGAGTTTTTTGCATAACACCGCACAATGCCCGCAGCCCATGCATCGAACGGGATTAATTTCAGGTATATTTCCTTTTACGAAGACACGGCCAAAGGCCTCCGCAGTTTCGGTTTCAATTTTTTTACCTGCCATAATAAGCTCCTAATTTATACCGGGTCGATATTTCTCGTTAATGCGTTACACAATTTAACAGAGTCGGTTTTTGAAAGTCCTGCAAAGGGGCGTCCATGGAGGCCGAACGCCCCTTTGCGAAAATCGGCACTACTTCAGGAATTTCGATACAAACGGAGAAGTTTCGCCGCGGCGCAGAAAATGTCCCGAAGGCCCCTCGCCGAGGAACTCCGAAAACCATGATTCGTGCTCGATTTCCTCGTTGAGAATCGCCAGAGCCAAATCATACGTCCTGTGGTCCTTGCCC
This sequence comes from Sedimentisphaerales bacterium, assembly GCA_016932095.1. Classification (GTDB taxonomy): domain Bacteria; phylum Planctomycetota; class Phycisphaerae; order Sedimentisphaerales; family Anaerobacaceae; genus Fen-1362. Next base: position 23,772 of record JAFGDN010000040.1, on the reverse strand, counting down.
GCCGTCATATTACAAATTTCGCTGTATCCCCTGACCGCACACCGCTCGGCCTCGACAAGCACCTTCAGTATGGCTTCCACGTCTTCCGGGTCTTTCGGCAGGTAGGCCGGCGGACACGCCGACATATCGTGAAACTCCTTCATACACGACGGCAGCTTGCCGCCAAGCTCATAGATGCGGGGCATCAACGCCTCAAAATGGTTGCGGTCCTCAATCCTCGCCGTCTCCGCAATCTCCTTTACGCCTTCGCCCTTCAAACCTATCAGGTTTGCGCGAAGGATTGTGTAATAGTAATACGTCGTGATTTCTGCGGACGCGTTCCTGACCAGCAAATCCAGCAGTTTGTCAACGTCCACTCCTGCCTTTTTGACCATTTCAATTGTCACCTTTGCCATTTTTTGCTCCTTTCCAAAAAAGTTCACATTGTTTCGTTCGTCCATTTATTAGTATTATTCTTATATAAGAATAATTCCTAATACCTGCGGAAAAAATTTTCACTTTTTTCACAGGCATTCATCGCACAGACCTTCTGCCACGACCTTGATATTCGACACGCTGAATTTTTCCTTTATCGCTTTCGGTATTTTCAGATTATCGAAGCTCTTTTCGTGAAAGTCAACGATTTTATTGCATTTTTTACACCTGAAGTGATGATGCTGCTTCAGCTCCGGGTCATATCGCTTGACTTCGCCGTATCCTTCCACCTCGTCAACCAGCCCCATATTGGAAAATGTCGAAAGCGTGCGATATATCGTATCAATTGAAATATCCGGAAAGGTTATTTTTACACGATTATAGATTGTTTCTGCGCTTGGATGCGCTTGATTGCCTATTAAAACGGAATAAATAGCCACTCGCTGGGGAGTGATACTGATGCCGCGTTCTCTGCATTTCTCGCGAAACAGCTCCAGCGGCTCTTTTTGTTTATTCAACGCTTTCGTCTGCATATCAAACCCGTTTTTCTTGACTATAAACGGCGTTTTGTAAAACTCACCTCTTACTAATTGCTATAAACTATTATATAAGAATTATTCTGATTTGTTCAAGAAATTTTTTAAATATTTTTGTGGCGAAGGTAAAAAAACAGGCCTGTTCAGATAAAGCAGAACAGGCCTTAATCCCCTCCTAAAAGCTCGAGTCATACCCTGGGGTAATCGCCAAGATATTCGGTTTTAGGTAAGCCGCCTGTAAGCGGCATCGCATATTTCACAAAGGCGTTTGTAACGCCGTTGCCTTCAGGATTTATAAACTCATCGGGTAGCCGTTTCGTCTTTTCCGCAACGCTGCTCAACTCCGTCGAGAACAATTCTACCGCGTATTTTGCGCTTTTCAAGCGTTTTATTGCGACTGAGCCGCTTTGCCCGCCCTGAGCTTGTCGAATGGGTTTGATGGCGTATTTCACCGCCTGCCTGCCGCAAAGCCGTGCCTCTTTGAAATCGACCGGCGATTGCAGGCCGGCAAAGCTTCTTTGCAGATAGCCGAAGGTGTCTGCCCTGACCCGTTTGATTTTCAGGGCAGCGCGTATCTGGTCGGCCAGAAAGTCGGCCAATGCGCCGGTGCCTGAAAGCTGAATATTGCCGTGGGCGTCTTTCTCGCCTGTGTCGGCGATTTTTTTCGTCCAGATAATGCCGTCGGTATCACAGATACCTTCACTGGCGGCTATGACGCAGCGGTTGTATTTCGTATAGACGGCGGTAACATCGGCAAGAAACTTATCCATCGAGATTGGCCGTTCGGGCAGGTAAATCAGGTGCGGTCCGGCGTCTTCCTTGTTTTTGGCAAGGGCCGCGGCGGCCGTAAGGAAGCCGGCATTTCTTCCCATAATCACGTCGATTTTAATGCCGGGCAGCGCCCGGTTATCGAGGTCGTCGCCCATGAGGGCGCAGGCCACAAATTTCGCCGCCGTGCCGAACCCGGGGCAATGGTCGGTAACAAGCAGGTCGTTATCGATGGTTTTGGGAATGTGCCAGGCGCAAAGCTCGTAACCGGCCTTTTGCGCCATATTGTTGATGATAAAACAGGTATTGGCGGAATCGTTGCCGCCGATGTAAAAGAAATATCGAACATTTCTTTTTTTGAATATATCGAGGATTTTAGCGCAGTATTCCTCATCGGGCTTATCCCTGCTGCTGCCAAGCGCCGATGAGGACGAGGCAGCGACGAGGTTGAGCGTCTTAGCGGGTATTTTTTTGAGGTTTATAAACTGGTCTTTGACGATGCCGGTAACGGCGTGAATGGCGCCGTAGAGGTTCGCGATTTCGGGGTGTTTTTTGGCCTCTTCGATTACGCCGACAAGTGAGGCGTTAATGACGCCTGTCGGCCCGCCTGACTGACCCACAACTGCATTGGCTTTTGCAACCCTTGCCATTCTTGCGAACTCCCAAAACTTTGAAAAACATTGTTAAATACGCGAGGGAATAATTATACCAATGCGTTATCTGCAAGCAAGATTATTTCAGTGGATATACCCGTTCTCCCGCCTCAAAACAGGCGGGAGAATGGGTTTGAAGACCAAATTTTGGATATTCCTAACTACTTTCCAGCCAGCCAGTTGTCACAGAGGATGGCTAAGTCGTATATGTCAACGATGCCGTCGCCTTCAGGCGGCGGGGCAATATCCCTTAACGGATCATCCTGCAGCCACGAATCGGCAAGAAGAGCGAAATCGTAGAAATCCACGGCGCAATCGGCATCGAAATCGCCGACGTAAGCAAACTCATAAGCACCCATATCTACAAAGACCGAGTCGTTACAATCGCCGTCCGCAAACCTGGAACGGTTGTCGAGGTCCAAGGGTGTTTGCTCAGCTATATCGGTATCGCCATCGAGGTCCGCAATATCGGCCGGCACGCTGGAATTATTACCTTTGTCGATGCAGGGTGAATCTGACAACAGATGCAGGTTGTCGTCGAGCGTGCCGACAAAGCCATCGGGGCCGTCGGCGTTGACAAAACGCGGGTCGATGTTGATATTGCCGACGCCGGCGCCGCCCCAGCCGCCCTGGACATCGGAGAAATTAACCATTGCCGCGCTACCTAAACTGTCCCATATCTGCGGATTTGTATTATCCCAGAGAATACAGTTGGCGATTGTCGGACTGGAATTATTGTAATCATTTATACCGCCGCAGTGCCCCGTGGCCAAATTGTCGCTGAAAGTGCAATTTGTTATCATCGGAACACTGGCGTGGGTATTGGATATACCTCCACCATACTGAGCAGAGTTGTTTCTGAACAGGCAATTAGTCACAGCCGGATGGCTTTGCTGCATATTGAACAATCCGCCCCCATTATTCACGGCGTCGGTTCCTTTGTTCGAGATGAAACTACAGTTGACCAGTGCGGGGCTGCTTGAGTAATTCATAATGCCGCCGCCGGAACCTCCTGCATTTCTAAAGAAGATACAGTTAGTTACATTCAAATTGCTTGAGCTGTTATTGAATATAGCTCCGCCGCCTCCCGATGAGTTCTCGATAAAGGTGCAGTTATTGACTATGCAGTTTGCGTTATATTCGTTGAGTAAACCGCCGCCATAATTGTCGGGCCACACACCGGAGTCGGCATTTCCCGCTGTAATTGTAAAGCCATCGAGGACTACGTTCGCATCGGTATTACTGCCGACGACGACGTGATAACTATTTTCTGCACGCGTCGGCTCAGTTAATAAATTACAGGGGTCGTTTATGTAAACATCATTGCCGGCGAGGTCGCCGCTTAGAATAGTTTCGTAGAGCTTGGTATCCCTGGCATTTGGATTTGGCGCTCCGCAGCCGGCAAAGCCGCCGAAGATTGCCACACCGTTTTTAAGGACAAATGCGGCGTTTCTGTCGCCGGGAGTGTGCCCGCCGCCCTGGTCGGGTTTATAGGTTCCGTCTGCCACCCAAATTATGGAAGCACAGGGGTCGGCCAGTGCGTCCTGCAGATTGTTGTATGCGTCATCCCAGCTTGTTCCGTCGTTGATACCCAGGGCAAATAAATCTACGAAGCGGATACGAAATGGGAAATCAGCCCCCCAGTAGTTTCCGATAGCCCCATTATTAGCAGAAGTGCCGATATCAACAACCCGGCTGCAGTTAAAGCACAACATACCGGAAACTTTGATGGTATATCTCGACGCACTTGGGAGGTTAGCGAGGGCATATATGCCCCTGTCGTTGGTTCTTGTCTTATATTTACCGCCGCCGTTCCTGATGGCCCCTACCGAAACGCCCGCAAGAGGTTTGCCGGTGAGGATATGGGTCACTCTGCCGCTGATTATCTCGCCTGTCCCTTTTACAAAGATGTTATATATACAGCTATCGACAGTAGCAAACCCTGCGGGCATATCATCGTAGAAGTTGTACCAGGCGTTCTGATTTCCCCCCCAGCCCATGTTCAAATGGTGATACATAGTTCCATTCTCATAACCGTAGCCGTCGGCGACGACGGTGTGGTCCGGGTCATAAGTGTTAAAGGAAATGAGAACGGGCTTGGCAAAATCCAGATTCGGATTAATCATTTTCTTCAAATCGCTGATTTCCACGGGATTGGCGGCCTTGTAAATGGCATTGCTATACTTAAAAACATCAGTAAAAGCGTCATCGACATCGGACATAAAGGCCTCCGATTCTGCCTGGGTGTAATTCATATGGACGGAAACACCGGCGTCATAACAGAGAGCGCCGATTGCCCGTTGTTGTACTTCATTTGTGTCGCAGTCGGGTTCATAGACCATCAAGTCCCAGTTATAAGGGCCGCCTGCGCCATCGCCGCCCCTCGTCCATGCATCTTCCTGGACGGCATTGACTTTAATCCAGCTTTCTATCTTGCCTATCCCGTTTATGGGGTATTTGTGATACCGCATAACCTGCGCCATAGCGGTGGCGATACAGCCACAGGGGTAATTGTCAGGGTCGCCGTAGGGGTTGGGACTTCCAGGCAAGCTTTCAACAAGCTCGTCACAGGGGTCCCAAGGGTCGCTTGGGGGGGTGTAATAATTGTAGCATGCAAGCTCGGGTTCGTCACAGCAGGTTGTCTGCCACCATTTTGTATTCAGCAGAGGGTCAACGCGAGGGTCGTTGACCGCCGGCAATCCGAGGATATCCGGCCCCGCGAACTGCTGTGCGTTATCAATGAGTTGCTGCCATTTAAACGTTGTCTTTTGAAGCACCTGATTATTCTGAGTCGCCGCTGCATCGCGGCTGGCGGCAATTCGCCCTCGGACATCCTTATTTACCAGCACCGTCAGAGGATTGTCCGGTGATGAGTCATAAGTGTCGCCTTCGGCAAAAGCGAGAATCGGTTCAACGAGGTCATCAGCCGGAACGATAACAAATCCGGACGGCTGCAAATAAACGACATAATAAATGACCTGGCCCTGTTCATCACTGAAGGCATCTACTTTACTGATTTCCTTTCCAAGAACCGCACCAAGCGGCCGGGCATCGGCCTTCAACCAGCCCGTTACCGCCTGCTGTGCCTTTTCTGCTGATACGGGTTTTGCGGACAGTCGAACGCAATAGCCAAGAAATAGCAGAACCAGCGCACAGATTAGCTTTTTACACTTCATATTCCTGCCCTCTCAAAAAAATTCCCACATTTGTCCTCCAGCCCAATCTGACTACCACATCCAAGCCAATCCAACATTGGTTTCGAAATTAAAGATAGAGCGAGCGGCGCCAGAAGCCAACAAATTAAGTGATGAAAGAAAAAGAAACCACCGCACTCGCTCAAACATACCCTTTAACCTCCATAAATCTTGACCGACGCCCCCCTTCGGCCAATGCACGGCAATATATTCTACAACCAGCGTTTTTGTCAAGCACTAATTCCAGGAAAATTTGTATTTGCGGCGCCGCAGGTCTGACAATTGTAATTGCTCCAACAAAGCCGGTAATCAGAGGCGCTATTACTTACCTGCGAGCCAGAAGTCGCAGAGGACGGCAAGGTCGAGAGAGTTGATAAGGGAGTCGGGAGGGATGGCAAGGTCGCAATCGGGATTGTAGGCGGGCTGGGCAGGAGTAGCAAGCCAGGCAAGGGCGAAAACAGCGAAATCGGCGAAATCAATGTCGGAATCGCCATCGAGGTCGCAGGTTAAATCATCGTTCTTAAAAACATAAGCCGAGCCGGAGTTCAAACCGGCAGCATCATTGTATGGGGCGCCTGAGAAAAGATACTGGCCTGAAACGGCAATTGAAAAACCAAAATTATCATCGTCATTGCCATCGCCGGCGATGAGAAGGTCTTTTTGAAACCAGGTTTGGCCGGTTCGGGTAAATTCAAACACCGCGCCGACCTGATTGCCGTCAACGATATGATTTACGCAGCCGGCGAAAATAGTGTCGCCTTCAATAGCAACCGACTTGCCGAAGTCATCGCCATTGTTAGGGGTGTCGGCATCAAACAGCTTTTGTTTCTCGACCCAGCCGGTATAATTTTTTTCAAAGACGTAAGCCGCCCCGACATTCGGGACACCATTTATATCACATTCATAAGCGCCGATTACGGCGAAATTTCCATCGAGCGCAACCGAGCAGCCGAAATGGTCTGAATCAGCCGCATCGGATGCCCGAAGAATGGCCTGCTGTGACCAGATTTGTCCGCTGCGAGTAAATATATAAACAGTGCCGGCATCTGTGTTTATTGGAGGATTATAATGGTCGTCATTCATCGCTCCCACAGCAATTATATTGGCGTTAATTGCCGCGGACCAGCCAAAAAAATCGCCCGTGTTGGCGTCAGAGGTGGTAAGCTTTTGCAATTGTGTCCAGATTTGGTCGTTTCGCGTAAATACATAAGCGGCCCCGGTCTGCCTGTCATCTCCGTAAGCGCCGACGACAAGGGTATCGCCGCTAATGGAAACGGACATACCAAACCTGTCGTCGGTGGCGGCGTCGAGAGCAGCAAGTTTTTGCTGCTGATTCCAGACAGTGCCGGAACGAGTGAAGACGTAAGCGGAGCCGGTATTCGGGTCATTGGCGTCGCCGTAATGGGCGCCTACGACAATCGTATTGGCTTCTATTGCGACGGAACGACCGAACTGGTCGCCGGCGGAAGCGTCAGAAGCGACGAGCTTTTGGTGCTGCTGCCAGGCGGAACCGGAGAATTCATAAACGTAGGCGGCGCCGGCGTCGGGGCCATTTGAGTCGTTCTGATATGCGCCGACAACGGCAGTTTGGCCGTCGATTGCGACGGAGACGCCGAGCCGGTCGCTGGCGTTGGCGTCAGAGGCAACCAGCTTGGCCTGTTTGAGATAAGCAAGAACAGGGCAACTGAAAACCAATTGAAGCAGAATTACCGGTATCGCAAGGTAATTTGGTTTGTCTGTGTGTAACATTTTCACCTCCTGTGAAATATTTTACCGAAAATCAGATTTCTACTTTACAGCCGGGTTTGAGGAAATAGAGCCATTTGGAGAGGACTTTTTGGCGAAGAATCGCCTGTGCGGCTTGTGCGTAAAGGTCAAGCTGGGCGCGATATAATTCGACGCGACGAGTCAATCCTTCAGCAGATACGTCGTCGGTCTTGAAGTCGATGACGATAAGGCCTTTGTGCGTTTCGATGAGCAGGTCGATTATGCCCTGGACGATTATGGAATCGTCGCTCGTTGCTCGTTGTTTGTCGCTCGTCTTACGAGTCGCAGATTCTGTCCATTGAGAGGAAGGAATAGCGAAGGTAAACGGCCACTCGCGGAAGACCCTGTTATTTTTGTCGAGGACGGCTCGGCCGAGGTCGGTTTCGAAGAATTTCATTATCGCCTCGGCATTTACCAGCGGGGCTATGGTATGAGGAATAGCCCCATCGGCTACAAGCTTGTTTATCAAATGAGTTATCGCTTCAGTGGTTATGGGCATAGTGAGGTCGAGCTGTGATAAAACGAGGTGAGCGGCTGAGCCAATGGAACGACCGTCAACCTGCTCAGTTTCGAGGATTATTTTGGGTTTTCGATTAAGGGATAAAGACCAGTCAAGCTTTGTGAATTCATCGTTACGGTGAGTGAGCTGAGTTACGGAGCGTTTGGCAGGTAGTTGTGGAGCGTCGCCAAAGGGATATTGCCAGTTGAGTGAGTCCTTGAGGCCAGCCAGGTTTTGCGGATTGATAATTGGTGATTTATGACTGATGATTTTTCCGCGTTTTGAGCTTTGAATAAGAATGGAGAGTTTTTCAAGCTCCGGCTGGTCGTGGAGTTTAATACTGAATAAATCATCGTTGACAGGCGGGATTTGAACGTCGGTTTCAAACGCTCGATGAATAAGCGGCTGACGGCTAAGGGCGGAAAGAACCCAGTCGAGGTGGCTGCTGCAGGAGTCGAGAATCACGCGAGGGACGGCCTTTTCCCTGTCATCAACGAAAGAGGCAGTGGTGATAATTCGCTGACAGAGATTTTTATCTTTACAGCCGACGAGGATAAGGCGGTCCATTGCTCTTGTCATAGCGACGTATAGGATTCGCATCTCCTCGGCCAGCGTCTTTCGGCGTTTGCGCTCATCGATTACCTGCCAGGCAAGCGAATCGAGGCGGGAATTGGATTCGGGGTCGATAAGTTGCAGGCCAAGCGTCAGTTGCTCATCGAGCAGGCAATCCTTTCTGTCGGCTTTTTTATTAAAGGAGCTGTCGAGGTCGGCCACAAACACGACGGGAAACTCGAGGCCTTTGCATTTATGAACGCTGAGGACGCGGACTGCGTTACCGGCGGCGGACTCGGGCTCAGCGGGGGCCCAGTCCTGGCCTGAGGCGAGAAGTTTTTCGATAAAATCAATGAAACGGGTAAGCGACGGAACGCCTGAGCCGCCTGCGAAGCTTTCAAACTGGATGGCCCTGTCGTGCAGCTTGAGCAGATTTGCCCTGCGGGCGTGGCCGTCGGGAAGCGCGCAAACAAACGACAGGCAGCCGGTCCGGCGGTAGATGTGCCAAATCAGCTCAGCGAGCCGACCCCTGCGCGCGACGGCGCGCCAATCGTCGAGAGTGGCGAGGACGCCTGCCAGCTTATCAGCCAATTGGACTTCATCGGACTTACGAAAAGCGATAACGCAATCGTAAAAATCAGTTTTATGAACGTCTTTTTTGCCCTGAAGCCGAATTTTGACAAGCTGTGTATCGGTGAGATTGAAGAACGGGCTTCGCAGGACGGCCGCAAGCTCGATATCCCGGCGGGGATTGTCGAGAACCTTGAGCAAAGAAAGCATATCGGTGATTTCGGTCGCTTTGAAGTAGCCGGCGGTCGCCTCGCAGCTTACAGGGATGCCGCTTAGGCGAAGGGCCTCTAAAAAGTCATTCCTGCCCGCCAGCGAACGCATCAGGATTACTATATCGCGATATTCGACGGGTCTTTCGGCATTTAATTTCCTGTCGAAGATATGCAACCGGGCCTTGTTCGTATCGACGCCGACCATTTGTTTTATTCGCCGTGCTATCAACGCGGCCTGTAATTGCCTGCTGCTGAACGTTTGTGCCGGTTCATTTTCGCAATTTACCTCCTCAGAGGTATCATCCCGTTCTATGTTTTTTTGCGGCTTGTCGAGGATATGCAGTTCGACGGCAGGACTGGTTTCGACGACATCATTGCTTTGAGAGGCCGGCTGAAGATGGGCCGACTGGTCATAATCGATATTGGCAAACGAGGCGGTCATTATCCTGCCAAAAACGAGGTTGACGAAATCGAGGATTGGCCTGGCGGAGCGGAAGTTGACGTTGAGGTCAACGCGCAGGCCGAGGCCGGCATCGGGATTGGTCGAAGAGCGATTGAGATTTTCGACGAATATGTCGGGATTGGCGCCGCGCCACTGGTAAATGCTTTGCTTGGGGTCGCCTACAGCAAAGACGTTGTCGGGTCTGCTTAGCATATCGAGAATGGCCTGCTGGACGGAATTGATGTCCTGATATTCGTCAACGAATATGTATTTGTATTTTTCGCGGAGCTTGAGGGCGGTTCGGGACGGTTCGATTTTTTCACCGGTTGACTGCTCAGTTGTAAGCAGCCGGAGTGTGTAGTGTTCGAGGTCGGCAAAATCGAGGCAGTTGATTGTTTTTTTGGCGCGGGCGTAAAAATTGTCGAAGCATTTGACTAACTCGACGAGAACCATCGTCTGCATACCAACGGCGCCTGAGAATTTGTCGAGGTATTCGGGGTTCAAAACGGCCAAATTCTTAAGGTGCGTTACATTTCCAATTGCATCATCGAGCAATTCCTTAATCGAATCGGCAATTTCAGGGGCGTCTTTCGGCTTATAAACAGTCGGCCTTTGATAGGCGGCCAAAGCGGATGCGGCCATTTCCCATCTGCCGTCTTTGAGCCAGTCGAGCAGCTGCTGAAGGGGTTTGATATAGGTGTTACGGCATTTTTCAGCCCATTGGCCGGCGGGATTCTTTGACTGATAAATTTTCAGCGCAAATTCGATTCGGGCCAGCGCTTTTTCGAGTTTTTCCTCGACGAGTTTCTTTTGAGCCAGCGCGACGTCGGCGGCGAAAGGGTCAGCGGCGTCGGCGAGTTTTCTTGCCCGGCCAAGCCAGTCATCACGGGAGATGACACTGTCGAGGAAATCGCTTATCTCAATAATTACAGAGGGAAAGCCCTCGATTGAACGCAGGTCTCTTCGAGTCAGAAGCTGGCTCAGGGCGTCGGCAAGGTTTGGCCGGCCCCAGACAAAATCAATAGTTTTATCGAGGACCTCGGCCTTGAGGAGCTTGGCCTCGTCGGCGTCGAGTACGCGAAAACTCGGGTCAAGACCCAGCTCGTAAAAATGCTCGGTGATGAGCCGTTTACAGAATGAGTGTATCGTGCTTATATCGGCGGCGCCGATGAGTATGAGCTGACGGCGGAGGTGCTGGCGTTGCCCGGCGTCTTTAATTGCCTCAATTGCCAAATTTAACTGTTGGGCGATGCGAGAACGCATCTGTTCGGCGGCCATATCGGTAAAGGTCAGGACGAGTATGCTCCATATATCGGGACAAACAGAGGCGTTTGTTACGACGTCAACGCAACTGCCGGACAAGACCGCGGTCTTGCCCGTGCCCGCCGAGGCCGATACGAAGACTGACCTTTCGTGCTCACTAATCGCCCGGCTCTGCTGGGATGTCCAATTAATTTTCTTTTGGCTCATTTATATTTGTTATTTTTTCAAGGACCTGCTGCTTATTGAAAGGCGTAATTATGTTGTAATCGTTAAGCTGCCAGTCGAACCTGCAGACGGGCATATAATCGCATCGGCTGCAGGGGGATTCGGTCCGGAGGCGATACGGCTGGACTGAAATTTTGCCCGATATGATTTGGCCGGCAAGCTGGGCAATCTTCCACGTGCAGAAGGTCATAAACGTCTCGAAGTCGGCGGGCCTGAGTGCCCCCAGCGTTGCGTATTTCCCATAAGGGTCGCCGTCGTTTTTGACATAGAAGTTGTAAAAGAAACTATCTTTCGTTGCTGATTTATCAAGAGACGATGAGTAAACGCCGTTAAATATACCCCTTGCCTTGTGGGCGAATTTGAAATTGTCGGCGGCGGTTTTACTGATATCGATATCATCGAGTTTGGGCCTGATGGGCAGGTAAAACGCGCCGGCTACGTCGTCAACCACCTTTTGTGAGGCGTTGCGAACGGCGAGCATATAAACGGCAAGCTGGATATCGAGGCCGTAGAAGAATTGAGGCCAGCCGAATGAAAATTCGGAGCTTTTGTAGTCAAAAATCAGGGCGATTTTGCGTCCGCCAATTTGGGCGATATCAATGCGGTCGATTCGGCCGTTCAATGAGAGATGTCGGCCGTCGGGCAGCATAATCTCAAATCGGCCGATGGTCGGCCCCGTTGTTTTTGGCTCGCCGAAGGTTACCTCCGACATAACGGGCCTGAAACTTCCCGCGAGAACCATTTGGACGACGGCGAGGACGCAATTATGCAGGTAATCAACGGCGCTATCGACCATAAAGGCGTTATGGGGGCCGTGCTCCCTGAATTTAGAAATGAATGAATCTTCGGAACAAATCTTTTCGATTTCCTCATCCAAAATCTGAATCAGCGCCGCCGGCTCGACTGTTTCGAAGTCAATTTTGTCCGCGACGGCTTTTTTGAGAAAGCCGTCAAGAGCGCGATGGAAGAAGCCGCCGAGGTCGAGGGGTTCGAGCTTGAACTCTTTACGTCTTTCAAGCTCGAGGACGTATCTTGCGAAGTATTTATAGGGGCAGGCGGCAAAAGTGCTCAGACGAGAGGATGAACTCGAAATATCGTCAGAGAAGAGTTTGCCTACGATGTCGCTATCCAATTCGGCCTTGTTTTCGTAACTCAGCGCCGATGCGACCCTTGGCGCCAGATTCAATAAACTTTGGTCTTTAAGACGGCAAAGCGTATCTTCGAGGTCGTATCGTGAATAAATTTCTTCGAGGGGATTTTCGACGGCAGCGATTGATTCTTCTTCGAGGTCTTCAAATAGCTGACACAGGTTGTCAATGTATGACGAGCGGACAACCGCGTTTGATTTGCCGTCAACGGCAGGCCAGGTAATACAAAGCAAATCCGACGCCCTTGTGAAGGCGATATAGGCAAGATAGGGTCTGTCGGCCAGTTCCCGGCGAACGCCTGGCGGCGTTTCGAGGCCGAGGGCCTGGGCGGCGAGACGGTCATCCTCGCTTAAGATACTGTCGAACACGACGGGCGAGGGGAATTGTCGTTCGGTTGCGCCGATGAGAAAGACGGCCTTCAAATCGGGATGGCGGCTGCGTTCGATTGAGCCGACAAGGACTTGGTCAAGGTTCGGAGGGATAAAGGCCAGCGTCATCTGCGAAAAAGCGGTTTTGATAATCGCCAGCAAATCCTCACAATTCATAGAAACGTTCGCGAACGCCTCGACAAACTCGTCGAAAACGTCCACGAGCCGGTCGTAAAGCTGGCGATGCTCATCGGCAGCGGCGTAATCGGATTTCTCAACCGCTTTTTCAATCCAGACGCTCAGCCGGTCGCGAACCCCGGCGGATTCGAGGAAATCGAAGATAATTTTTGTGAACCGTGCGGCGGTGAGCGAGACCTTTGCGTCGCCGATTTGCTTTTGAAGCTGTATCAGGGGAGCAATTGCCTTTTGGCGGATTTGTTCGACTCGACTCTCGTGATACTTTTCGGCAACGCCTGCGGCAAACTGCCAGGGCCGGCCGCTTTGGAAGTCCGAGCCGGTAATCCCGAAGGCAACGCAGTAATTTTCGAGCAGATATATGTCGTCGGGCTCCATATCGAGCAGGCCGGTTTTGAGATACGCGAATACGTCATTATGAGCAAAATCGTTTGTAACGGCGGCCAGGGCCGAACAAAGAAAATCTATTACCGGATGCTGACTGAGCGGCCTTCGCTTATCCACGAAAACGGGGATATTGTAGTCCTCGAAAGAGGCCTTTATGTAGTGTTCATAAAAGTCAATATCGGAGGCAATGACGGCGATATCGCGATATCGACAGCCGGCAGCCCGGACTAATTTTGTTATTTGCTGAGCAACGAATCGAACCTCGGCTCTCGCATTTGGGGCGCAGACAATCCGGATTTTGCCGTCAGCGGAAATTTTCGGGGAGCTGGAGGCAAATATACAGCGTTCGATATGACTTAACGGCCGACTTGTGCGGAACCGCTGCGGCTTATCGAGAATGAGGGGCTTGAGAGTCCTCAACCTGCATTTTTTCACACGCTCAACGAGCTCGGCGAACGTCTGAACAGTGGGGCCGAATAAATCGGTCAGGTCGATTTTACTTTTATCAGGGTTGGCGAGGTCGATTACGGCCGGGTCAAGGCAAAGGGCGATTTGGGCGTCTTTTACGGCTTTTAACAGCTCGGTAAGCAGGGCAAGCTCGCCGGCGGTAAAACCGGCAAAACCATCGACCCAAAGCATTGCCCCTTTGACGAAATCGGCTTCAGCAACGGCCTTGCAGGCGCTGGCCAACTGAATTTCAGGGTCGAGGAATTTACCCTCGATAAACCCGAGGTATTCCTTAAAGACAATCGCTATATCATCAAACTTTGCCGCCGTAAGATTATCGCCTTTTTCTTTTTGTAATTTTCGCACGATGGTTTCAACATCATCTGGGGTGTTGGCATATTGCTGAAAGCGGGCAATCGTATCGGCAAGGCATTTGCCGAGGCCGGGACCTGAAGAGCTGCCAAAGACCTTTAGCTTCGCGGCGCAATCGCGCACGACCCGCTGGATAACCATTGACCGGCCTAATCGGGATATGGCGGGCCGGGCGGTATTTTTACCTGAAACGAGATAAACGAGGCGGTCGAATGAAAGGACGTGGAGGCGGTTGTAGCCGGATATTCGAGCGTCGTTGAGAATGGCCCTGCCTGCCTGGTAAGTCGCCTGCTCGGGAACTAAAAAGAGCAGGGGACGGTCGTCTTTCTGTAACAGGGCTTCGACTATTGACCTGATGCAATAGTGCGTCTTGCCTGCGCCGGACCTTCCGAGGATAAATTGAACCGCCATATTTCGATACCTCAAAGGTATAGTTTGGTGAGCCCGCCATCGCCCGACTCGTGTCTGGTGAGACGAGGCGGGCATAGCCCACCCTACGCCCAGACGTGCATTTTTTACCATAGATGCGTCTTTTTTCAAGACCCTGTCACTGATTTTACTTCTGGCAGGTCGGTTTTCAGACGATATAATAGAAGAGAATTGAATTTTCAAGGAAACGTTAATGAAAAAAGTTCTCGTCTCGGCGAAGACAATGCAACCAACACCTTATAAAAACGGGAAAAAGCCCATAGCCGGATATCGCCGGGCCGCGGCCAAGGAGGTAATTTTCGCTTTTGCCCTTACGTGGGTGTTCATATCGGCCAGCGTCTGTTTCTCAGATGTCAATCTCGTTGATGTCAACACTCGACCCGCCACAGGCAGAAAAAACGTTGTTTATGTGCTCCCCGTCGAAAGTGAAATAATGTATGAGATAGAAACCGCGGCCTTCGAGCAGGCAATATCACAGTATGCCAGTAAAAACCCTGGACTTATATTAGTGGAAATCGATACGCCCGGCGGCCGCGTTGACCTTGCGCAGCGGATGAGCGCGGCGATAACAAAGACCGCAAACTGCAGAGTAATCGCGTTTATCAAGGGCGGCCAATACGGGGGAGCGATATCAGCAGGTTCGGCCATAGCGCTTGCCTGCAACAAAATTTATATGGCGAGCAATACCATCATCGGGGCGGCGACGCTTTTAACTGTATCGGAGCAAAAGGAACTCGGCATAGGGGAAAGGGTCGCCATTTCAATCGACGAAAAGATGAATTCCATGTGGAGGGCATACCTGGCTTCGTTGGCGCAACGTAACAACCGCCCCGGGCTTATGGCAAGGGCGATGGTTGACCGCAACCTGGAAGTAATAGAAGTCAACGATGCGGGAAAGAGATTATTCATCGAGCCGATAAACAAACAGGCGGACCAGCAGGTAGTGCGAAGCTGGAACAGGTCCGGGACGCTTCTGACGTTAACCGCCCAGGAGGCCGTCGAGTGCTCAATCGCCGACGGGCTGGCAGGCACACGGGATGAGCTTTTACGGCAGCTCGGATTAAGCGACGCAAACGTGGTCGTTGACAAGCGCATCGCAAACGCCAGAAAAGAGCTGGATATAATTGGAAGAAGACTCGCCGAGATAAGAAAATCGCTTGATTTGAAGGTAAAACAGGCGCAGACGCCCCAGCCGACGCCCAAGGCGCTGGCGATTCTGCGAGGGGCCAAAGCCGATTTTGAAATCCTTATAACGCTTGCGAAAAAGTACCCCGACCTGAATTTTGATATCCCGCAGCTCGAGAACGAGCTTAATTCTATAAACGTTGCATACGAGAATATATTAAGGGAATCAAAGAGCAGGAAGTAACGGCCAACCATAAAAACAGGTTAAAACCTCGAGGAATTTATGAAAGTGCTGGGAATATCAAGCAGTCCGAGAGACAACGGCAACAGCGACCTTCTTTTGCGTCAGGCGCTTGCCGGGGCAAGCTCGGCGGGAGCGGAGGCGGAATACCTGCGGCTAAACAAACTGAACATTTCACCATGCACGGCGTGCGGCGCCTGCTACGCGACGGGTATGTGCATTACCGAGGACGATTTTCAAATCGTGCTGCCGAAGATGCTGCAGGCCAGACGGCTTATTTTCGCCTCGCCGATATACTTTATGAGCGTTTGCGCGCAAGCGAAGATTCTAATCGACCGTTGCCAGTGCTTATGGGCACGAAAATACCTGCTGAAACGCGCCCTGTGCCTGCCGGAAGGAGAACAGCGGCTTGGTATGGCGATAGCGGTTGGAGCGACGAAAAATACAAAAATGTTCGACAGCATCCGGCTGACTATGAAGTATTATTTCGACGCCCTCGATATGGGATATTTCGCCAATCTTTTTGTAAGCAGCGTCGATGAGGCGGGTAAAATCGCGGATAACCAAAAGGCGATGGAAGACGCATTTCGGCTTGGCACAGAGCTTGCGGACGCCGAAGGCCATGACCCGAAAGAGACAATCGAAGTTGAACTCATTGGGTGAAATCTATGAATATAAGCCGGTCAAAGATACGGGCATTGATTGTGAGTTTGTTGTTATTTTTAACTTTTAACACGCCCTTATACAGCGAGCCAAATGAGCCCAATAATTCAAATAAGCTGCCTTCGGTTCACGAGGACTTCAGAGCGGGCAGGAATTTTATCCAGACGAAAGTTTACAGCGATGAAGAAGATGAGCAGACGCTTAAGCTTTTCGAGGGCCTGCGCGTGGCCGACGTCACCGACGGGCTGGACAAGGTCGGCCTGAGAAACATCGGGCTGATGTCGCCTGAGATTAAGCCGTTGTGGCGCGATACCGGGCATTTTACGCATTGCATCTCGGGTATCGCGGTCACGGCCAGATACGTTCCCACCAATAAGGCCCCTGCAACTGAGACGCAAACAAAGGCCTTTAACGCCTGGTATGACAAGTGGTACAGCACGGTTTCCGCAGAGCGATTTGTGCCACTGATTCGCAAAGGAACGGTCATTGTGATTGAGGAGCCGCAGGGCGTCGATACCGGCACAATCGGCTCGAATAACATTATGAGGTGGAAAACGAAGGGCTGCGTGGGCGTGGTAACAAACAACGGCGCACGCGATACCGACCAGATTATCGCGGAGAAAATTCCGCTTTACTTCAGGCAGGTCGGCCGGGGCGTCCCGCCCGGGAGAAACGAAATTGAGTCGGTGAATCGCCCGATTGTCTGTGGCGGGGTGCTGGTCGAGCCGGGCGACGTAATCGTTGCCGACGGCGACGGGGTAGCGGTTGTGCCGAGGGCAAAGGCAAAAGAAGTCGCTGAATACGCCAGGGCTACGCTGGAAAAAGACAAGAAAAGCAGGCGAATCTTGTATCAGAAACTCGGGCTGCCAATGGATGATTCGGTCAAATGAACTTTTTCACCGCGTTGATATGATTAATCAAACGTAACAGGTTTTCTGAGAAGTTTAACTTCGCTTCTGCGGCGTTTGCGACTGAGGCGGTCTCTTTTTGAGGCGTAAGGGACTGTGGTCGGCTTTCGGACGGGCGTCTCTTTCAAGGCGTTTCTCAATAATTCAATAAAGCGTTCCCTCGTCGCGAGACGATTGGCACGCTGGGTCCTGTATCGCTGCGAAACAACCGATATGACTCCCTCACCTGAAACGCGAGATGAAAGGCGTTCTTGAATCATCTGTTTTTGCTCATTAGTCAGGCCGCGGCAACGGGCGAGGTTGAAAAGAAGCGTGACGCGGGTATTGAGCTTGTTGACATTCTGACCCCCGGGGCCGGCGCTGCGCGAAAAGCGATAAATAATATCACCCTCGCTAATGAGAATATGGTCGGATACGCGAATCATCGGCCCTTTTTATTTTACGTTCCTGACGCCGGCTTCCTGCTCAATCTCTTTTTCGAGCCGGTCAAGCTCGGCCTTCATATTATTGGAGTCGATATCCTTTTTTGCCTGGGCGTCGAATTCGGCCTGAGGTTTGACCTCGATAGTATTGGCATCGGCCTTTTGTTGCTGGGCAGACGTCGGCGGCGCCGATTTTTTCTTGCAGCCGAACGCCGAAAGAAACATTGCCAAAATTATAATTACTACGGCTAATTTCCGTAACATCCTGTTATCTCCATAAAAAAAATGAAGCTCGTTACTCGTCGTTCGAAAATCGCAGGCCGCAAGTCACAAACCGCGTTCACCGGGCTCGCCTCGTTTAGCTGGCGAAGCGGGCTGTTTCTTATCTTTTACGGGCGCTTGCCTGCTCTCGGACCCGGTAATCTTTTCTTTCCTGAGTTTAATCCGTTGCATCACCATTTCATACATCTTATTTTCTTTTTTGAGAAGCCGGTCAACTCGGGCAGTTGCTTCGGCGTCTCCCTGCTGTTGCGACAGCTCACGTATCCTTGTTAATCGCGCAAAACGTTCACGGTGTTTCGTTTCCTCGATGGTCAACTGTTTATCGACAACCCGCATTTGTCGCTGCCGAAGCTCGGATTCGCTCAACTGCCGCCGGGCGGCTCTTTCTTTGAGCATTGCCTCGTTGACGTCCCGGCGCGGCCTATTGACATTGACGTCCCGTGGCAGGCCGTTACCGTCCATCACCCGTCTTCGGCGTTCTATTGCCCTCTGATGGATTCTGTCTCTTGACCGCTGACGCAGCTCCTGTATCTGCCGGGGGGTTGGCTGTTGAGGGAGACCCGCCTTCGAGGATTCGTTCGCCTCGACATTGAGAGGGACAGCGGGTTTTTTGACTTCCGCGGGGATTTTTTGATTGTTTTGCCGGTTCTGCTCCGCTGCCGGCAAGACGGGAACAAAAAACAATATCATAATTACAGCTATCCACAGCGTCGTTCTTTTCATATTTAATACTCCTGAGTCAAAGCAAAAAACACTCAACGACTTTCAATAAACCGGTCCGTCTTTAGTCCTTTTTTCTCAGAACCGATTATATCTATTTCTTCTCCGGCCTGCACGTGCATTCGGACGCTTTCTTTTTGTAGCCCGAACAGACCTGGTTTTCAATCGGTCTCCAGCACTTCCTGCAAGGCGAACATCCGCACACCTGGCACATCTTTCGTCCCCTTAATAAACGTTTAATAAGCAATATTAAGTATTTTTTAATTATAATAATACAGGCAGCCGAGGCATAAAGTTCTGTGGCCCTCACGAAGAAGCAATTATTTGTTCAGAGTCGTTTCATTTTCATCTTTAACCGGCGACATCTGTGCCCTTCAAGGCGGCCTTGACCATAAAATACCTGCTTATGCCGTCCATACTGATTATACCTTTCAATCGCCCGCCGTCCATAACCACCACCGCCGTCTTATTGCCGGACCGCAGGATGCGATATACCTGGTCAAGCCCCATATTCGCTTCGACCACGGCGAAGTTTTTGTCCATAACCTCGTCAACCCGCGCGTCTAATCCCTTTGTATGAATACTTGCCAGAATCCGGTCGCGGGTCAGTATGCCGACGACGCCAGAGTCGCCGATTACTGGAAAATCCTGCTGACAGCCGTGGTGAAAATGTTCGATAGCAGCAGCCAGTGAATCTCCCGGCCTTAAGCTGATATACTCGGTGGTCATCGCCTCGCCGGCGCCGACTTCGGCAAGCAGGGATTGCAGGACGACCTGCCGGCTTTCGGCGCCGGCGCCTAAGTATAGAAAAATCCCGATAATCGCCAGCCACCAGTTATTGAACAGTCCAAAGAAAACAAAGAACGCCGCGATTGTCTGCCCGAAACCGGCCGCTAACTTTGTGGCGCGGACGTAATTGAGCTTCATCGCCAGAAGCCCACGCAGAACCCTGCCGCCGTCCATCGGGAAGGCCGGTAAAAGATTGAATGCCGCTAACATAATGTTGATACCTATAAGCTGACCTATAAATGCCGCCCCTGAATCGGGATACAAGGTCGGCAGCCCAACCTTGACGTCCGGTCCTGTGAGTAAATACAGGATACCTGCTATAACAAGGTTTATAAACGGCCCCACAAGCGCTATCGCTATCTCCTGTGCGGGCTTTCTGGGCATCTCCTCGACCTCGACCATACCGCCTATGGGTAATAAAGTGATGCTTTTCGGTTCTTTACCGAACCTGCGGGCAATCAAGCTGTGGCCGACTTCGTGAATGATAACGCAGGCAAATATGGCGCATATAAAAAGCGCCGACATAATCGCTGCGTTTAGGCCGTGCTGCGCAAAAACAGAGGCAAATATGAACGCCAGAAGGAGGAAAAAAGTGAGGTGTATGCGTAGTTGAATCCCGAACAACCTGCCGACGCTAATCGACCATTTCATACTGCTGCAATCTCCGCATTTCAGGCCAGCTTCAAACCCAGCTCATACGCCTGGACCAGGTATTGCGGTTTTTTAAGAACGTCGCCTTTTTCGCTTACTCCGCCAGCTATAATAGCGCCGACAAGGTTCAGTTCAAGATATTTTAAGCTTTTCTCAAAAAATTCCACGGTAAGCCGGGCGGTCTCGGGATTTTCCTCCTCAAATGGTATCACCAGGGCGACCGATTTACCCCTGATTTTGACCCTGTTTTCGGGGCGGTTGAAGTAAACGAAGCGGTCGATAAATGCCTTCATCAGGGCGGTCGGCCCATACCAGTAAACCGGCGTGCCGAATAGAAAAGCGTCGCTTTCGGCTATTTTGTCGTAGATTTCGAGCATATCATCGTGTTTGCTGCAGGGTTTGCCCTTCCAGCAGACGTGGCAGCCGTCACATTCGCAAATGTTCAATTTGCCGAGATACAGTGTATCGACCTGTGCCCCTTTTGAGACCGCCCCTTCGGCCATTTTCCCGACTAATAAATCGGTATTACCCCCCTTTCGCGGACTGCCGACTACAGCCAGAATATTTTTCATAAAAATCCTCAACAACGCAAAAAGGCAGATGCCCCTTTTTCTGAACGGTTGGTTACAACCATATTAAAAGGGTAATCGGTTTTGGTGTTTTTGGCAATCTCGTTTCAGTTCCGTTCACAGACAATTTTTCAAAAATATTTATAAATTTTTTCGTTCATAAGTGCCAGCCCAATAAGGACTTACGAGCGGCAGGCGGAATTCGTCTATATTTTTCTCTTGACAAATATCGAGCGTCGCCGTATTGTCCGCCCTGTTAAGGAAAAGGAAAATTATGAAGACGCCAAATACCCAACAAGATAGACATAGAAAAAACAAAGGGAGGCAATACTATGGCTAAGCGAATAATCATCTTCTCATCTTTCCCGCTTTGTATAATCCTTGCGGCTGTCGCTGTTGTTTTCGTCGGAATCGGACGCGGGCAGCAGGCAAATATCCAATCGGCAAAGACACAGGCATTGTCCTTTATCGAGTCGCGCAAATGGTCACAGGCAGAAGCGGCGGTCAATAAGCTCATAACGGATTTTGCGGGCACAACGGAAACAGCAGACGCTATTTATGAAATCGCTGAATCATACGAAATCGCGAGCAGATTCGAAGAGGCAGAGCGTCATTACGGGCATATATTCAGCAACAGCCCGGAAACGTTATCGGCAGACAGGTCGGACCTCGGCATCGAACGGGTGAAGGTATTAGACCTTATTGAAACGAAGGACTTTAACTCGGCGGGCATCGCATTTGACAAGCTCAACGCCGATTTTAAAGGTCACCCGGACATGGCGTTTACCTTATACTGGGTGGCTGAAAGATACGAAAGGCAAAGTAGATTCGAAGAAGCCAAAGAGGTTTATCAGCAGGCAATAAACGATTTTCCGGACGACCTGTATGCGAATAAATCACAGATGGGCTCGGCCAGAGCGGAAGTGAAGCGTTTGATTATGTCGCAGAAGTTCGAGCAGGCCAAAGAGGCGCTCGATGAGTTTATAAATGATTTCGCAGATAATCCAGATTTGGCGGAGTCGCTTTACTGGATTACAGAGCGGCTTAAGAGGTTCGACAGGTTCGAGGAGGCCAAACGCTATTACGAGCAAATCGTCGAGGACTTCCCTGATACGGTCTGGGCGGAAAAGTCGAGGTTTTGCATAGCGCGGGCGGATGTGATGATTCATTTTATGGCACAGGACTATAACGAGGCCAACGAAGCGATAGACAAACTGATTGCCGATTTCAACGACAATCCCGATTTGCCGGAGGCGCTATACTGGCTCACGGAAAGATTTGAACGAATGAGCAGGTTTGAAGAAGCAAAGAATTATTATCAGTATATAGCGGACAATTACCCCGAAAGCACTTACGCCGGCTACGCGAAACTGGGCGTCTCAACAATCGACGTAATATCTGTAATATACGCCGGTGATTATAACGAGGCCGATATTGCACTCGATAAACTGATTGAGGACTACAATGGCAGTCCCCGGTTAGCGCATTGCGTTTTCGTTATAGGGGAGCAGTATTATAACCTGGCAACAGGGCAAGGTTTGGCACAAGGTAAAGAGGACGAGTCGAAAAAGGAAGAACATTTCGAAAGAACCATAGCCGTATTGGACAGGATAATAAACGAGCTACCGCCTTTCGGCGAGGAACTGGCTGAGGCGCACTTTTTTACGGGTTCATCATACTTTGAGCTTGGCAATTACAATAAGGCAATCGAGCATTTGGAAATAACTATGGCCTTATATCCGGATTACAGGTTCGGATGGAGCGCCTATAATTTGATAGGCGAATGTTATCAACAATTGCTCTATTTGAAAATTGTCTCAAAAGAGGTCGCGGAACCATTGATGGAGCAGGCGTATCAATCGGTAATAGAAAAGTATCCGAAAAGCTGTCTGGCCGGTCATTGTCAAATCAAGCTGGGGGAATTTTATTTAGACATGGGCAGGTTTGACGATGCGATTGAATATTTCGAGAGTTTTCTTGATAATGCCGACAAGTGGGAAAACCACGTTCGACTTCCTTATGTGTTATACAGATTGGGTTCGGCGTATCAGGAAGCAGGCGACCTCGAATCGGCAAAGGTGACTTTTGAGATGCTTTTGGAAAAGGTCCCGCCTGACCATAAATGGACAAACGCCATAAAAAAGCGTATCGAGGACATAAAGAAAATTCAGAATGGTTCGACGGGCTCATTATAAAATAAAAAGGAATGTGAATATGAGAACATCAGGAAAATTAAAACTTTTTGGCTTTTTAATTGGTTTACTCGTATTGTTTGGACTGGCCAGATTAGCATGGTCGGGATGCCCGGGCTGCGGTAATCCCTGCCTCAAGAAAGGAGGTTCGTATCCCAATTGTTACTGCGTTAATAGATGCAGCAAGGGTTGCTGCAACGGCCAATGCTATGACCCTGAAACCCAGGCATGTTGCGGCGGGCAGGTTCAAGACATGGGCAACTGTATGGCGTGTGTGGATGGAAACTGGATTTACACCTGCAACTCCGATAACTGTGAAGAATGCAAAGATAACCAGTGCCAATACAAATGTGAATGGAAAAATTGTGAGTATTGTGACAATGGTAGCTGTAAATCCTATTGTGACCCCGAAGAGTGCGAAGTATGTGACCCAAATACATGGTATTGTAAATACAAATGTGATTTTTATACGGAGTGCTGCAACGAAGGTTCGTGCGAACAGGCTGGCGTTTGTTATGTCACCGGTAAATGCGAAAGCACCTGGTATAATTGTGACGGATGGTCTCAATCAAGTTGTTCTGGTAGAAATATTCAGTTAAACACCGGTGGTAAGGATTATGCATGTTCTGGAGGAGAGGGTTGCTGCTGGCCGTCAAATAATTTAACCTGCGCCAATATATACCATTGTTGGTGGGATACAGACGAAGAATGTTGTAAACGCTCAGTTAATCCGGACACATCCGAGAGCGGAGATAACTGCTGTCATGAC
>JAFGDN010000039.1 GCA_016932095.1 Sedimentisphaerales bacterium | reverse complement strand
TAGGGATGAGGTTTACACGCCGTAGCGAATAGCGAAGGCGGGGTTCTTTCCTACGGCCTGCCGGAAAATCAATAAAAACTCACAAAAACTAATGAAAAACTTGCTGAAACTATTAAAAACCCGCTCAATTTCGCGCAAAAACCGCAATATTTCATTAAAAACAGTGTAAATCTGTGTGGTCGCTGCGACCATCGGTGTCAAAAAATTCAGCGTTAATCTGTGCCCTTCTTTAGCCAAAAAACGCTTTTTTCTTCTGAAATCGCCCCTCAAATCTGCCGATATTTATCTGTCCTGAGCAGGGTCGGGGGAAGCCGCCTGAACGGGGATTATATCTCCGGGCGGCATCGGTTATCGGAACATATATGAACGGCGAAATTAAAGTCCTACAGGTTGACGACGATGAAATCGATATCCGGCTGGCCAAACGCGCCCTGGCCAAATACACCGGCCCCTCGAAATTTAACATCGATTCAGCCGGCACCCTCGCGGATGCCGTTAGTCATATCAAAAACAATCACCTTTCGCAGCCATACGACGTTGTTCTTCTCGATTTGGGTCTGCCTGACAGCAACGGTATTGAAACCGTAAAAGCGGTCTGCAAGGCAAATCCGAATATCCCCATCGTCGTTCTCACTGGTCTGGAGGACGAACAGACCGGCTTATCGGCCATACAAAACGGCGCTTCCGACTATCTGGTCAAAGGCCCGGTGATGGAATCATCGCTGGTCAAAACCGTCCTCTATGCCATCGAGCGCAAAAAAGCCGCTGAAAAACTTCGCGAATCTCAGCAAATGCTGCAGGTAGTGATGGACAGCGTCCCGCAGGCAATTTTCTGGAAAGACCACAATTTGTCTTACATCGGCTGCAACGCCGTCTTCGCAAGGCACGCCGGATTTTCCTCGCCTCAGGAAGTAATCGGCAAAAACGATTTCCAGCTCCCCTGGCGCAAAGAAGAGGCGGAATACTTTCGTCAAAGCGACCTGCGCATTATGAGCAGCAATAAAGGCGAATACCACATGATTGAATCACAATTGCAGGCCGACGGCAAGCAGGCCTGGGTGGAGGTAAATAAAGTGCCGCTCTGCAACTCCGCGGGACAAACCGTCGGAGTTCTCGGAACATACGAAGATATAACCGAGCGACTGCAGGCCGAAAGGGCGCTTCAAATCGCCGAGGAAAGATACCGTACCATCTTCGAGAACTCCGCGGTCGCAATTATGATGGCAGATGAAAATGAACGACTTGTTTCCTGGAACAAGTTCACTGAAAACCTCCTCGGTATGACAAAGGACGACCTCTATCACAAGCAGGTCAGGTCGCTTTACCCGGAAAGCGAATGGGACAAGATAAGAACCCACGACGTCAGACAAAAGGGAATGCAGCACCATCTCGAAACAAAAATGACAAAGAAAGACGGCGACATAATCGATGTGGACGTATCCCTAAGCGTCGTTAAGGACCCCGAAAGCCGCATAATCGGCTCCATCGGCGTCATCCGCGACATCACCGAACGCAAAGAGGCGGAAAATAAAATCAAGGAGGCAATGGACCTCAAATCACAGTTTATTTCCACCGTCTCTCACGAGCTTCGAACGCCCCTTACCATAATAAAAGAGGACATTGCCCTTATTATGGATGGCGCCGCCGGCCGCGTCAAAAGCAAGCAGAAAGAAATACTGAGTATTGCACAGCGCAACATTGACCGACTGTCACGCCTTATCAACGACGTCCTCGACTTTCAGAAACTACAGTCCGGCAGGGCGAAATTCAATATGCAGGACAACTCCATAAACGGCGTCATAGAAACCGTCTATAACACAATGTTGAAGGCGGTAAAGAAAAACGGCGTCGATTTCCGTCTGGCACTCGATGGTTCTCTGCCGAGAACAACCTTCGACAGCGACAAAATGATTCAGGTGCTCACAAACCTCGTCAGCAACGCGATGAAATTTACGGAGAAAGGCGGTATAACAATCTCAACCCGC
This sequence comes from Sedimentisphaerales bacterium, assembly GCA_016932095.1. Lineage (GTDB taxonomy): Bacteria > Planctomycetota > Phycisphaerae > Sedimentisphaerales > Anaerobacaceae > Fen-1362. Next base: position 35,671 of record JAFGDN010000039.1, on the reverse strand, counting down.
AGAATAGAAAATTCGATTCGCGTTACTGTAGCCGACACCGGCTGCGGGATTAAACAGGAGGACCTCTCCAAGCTCTTCCAGCAGTTCCAGCAGCTCGCAAGCAGCAAAAACCGTAAAACCGGCGGAACTGGACTTGGCCTTGCCATTTCGAAGGACATCGTGGAAAAACACGGGGGAAGAATCTGGGTTGAATCCGAGTTCGGAAAAGGCACGAGTTTCCATTTTCTCTTGCCGATAAAATCTGCCGACGTCCCGGAACCAGAAAAAGCTCCTCAATTGAACGGGCAGAAATGAAAAACCGCCGCTGAATTCACTACGATATCGATACGCTGCGCTCAGCAGCAATAAAATTGCTGAATTATACGCCGCTTAAATGCTTTTTGCCTTCCAGCGAGCTTGCAATCTTTTCCTTCAGCTCGGCAAAATCAAACGGCTTCGCGATGTAATCAACAATGCCAAACGACGACGCTGTCGCTATATCGTCCACCTCGCACGCGGCCGTAACCATTATCACAGGCAAATTTTTCATCTGCGGGTCTTTGCTCAAACTCTCGAGCATATCGTGGCCGTTCATCACGGGCATATTGGTGTCCAGCAGTATAAGGTCAGGTTTGTCGCTCGCGGCTTTTTCCAGCCCTTCCTGGCCATTATTGGCCACAACAACCTCGTAATTGGCCCACTCAAGATGGTGCTTGATTGTGCTGACGAAATCCGGCTCATCATCAACCAGGAGTATCTTTACTTTGCCCGTTTTTTTACCCGACTTAAACAACCCGAACATCTTCACTTCTCCTATTTATCCGCCGCGGCGGCTCACCGGTCCCCCAGTTACCTAACACATTTCTTCATCACTTATCGGCCTGAACCTTTCACAAAGTTAGTGAAAATTGCCTTGCCGGCCCTCTACTTCCCGGAAGATTTCTTCGGTTTCGGCTCATCTGGCATCGTAATTAACGATGTTTTTGTAATCTGCTTGTATCTTGCCATCGCCTCCGCCGGCGCCGGCTCGCCCTTGTAAATGTGCGGCGATAAAAGCACCAGCAGCTCCGAATTTTCAACGATTGTCCGGTCGTCCGAAAAGATAAAACCAATCAGCGGCAAATCCCCAAGCAATGGCACCTGGTATTTGACGTGACTTATTTCCTGCCTGCGCAGACCCCCCATCACGACAACCTGGCCGTCGTCCATTAGCAGCGTCGTGCTGGCCTTGCGAGTGTCCACAACTGGCACGCCGCCAACCGAAGTGCCGGTGCGGACGTTTTGCTCCGGCCTTATGTCCAGCAATATCTTTTCCTCGTCGGTTATGGTCGCCTTGACCTGCAGCGTTACCCCGATTTCCTTGAACTGCGTCGATGTTAGCTGGCCTCCCTCCGACGTGTCGGTTTTTTCCTGATAAGGAATCTCCTGCACCGTCTTGATTTCGGCCTGCTGGCCGCTCACGACCATCACGCGCGGACTTGCAAGAATGTCAACGTTCCTTTTTTCCTGAAGTAAATGAACCACGTTTCGTATTTCGTCTTTTACAATCGACAGCTCGCCGCCAAGCCCGAGAGTCATAAACGCCGTCCCGTCTCCCGCCAAAGCGGTATCCGTGGACACTGCGCTGAGGCGGTCGGGAAAAATCATCCCCTGGCGATAAAATACGTCTTTATTTTCAGTCGATAAAAAGTCCCAGTCAACGCCGATTTCGGTGTCGTCTTTGAGCTGAACGTCCACGATAACAACCTCTATCATAATCTGCTTTGGCGTCTTGTCGGCGTTTTTTATCTCGGCGATGATTCTTTCGAGATTGTCCTTTGTGTCGCAGATAATCAATGAGTTGGTGTTGCTGTTGACGCTTATGCTGCCGTATTCGGTTGACATCTTATCGAGCGCGCTTTTCAGGTTCGACGCGCTGAGAAACTTCAATGTGACCGTCCGCACAAACAGCGGCGGCTTCGATATGACGGTCTGGTCGGACACGACAATATCCGGCTGTCTTACCTGCTGGATTTCGCCGAAGCCCCCGCCAAAGGGGTCTGTTCGGCCGACATCCCCTGCCGCTGTATCGTCTTGCTCGCCCTGCCCCGAGTCCGCCCGCCCCTCGACGTCCTTGGCAAAGGTCACAGCCGTGCTCACGCAAAAATACGCGGTAAGAAACACAATTAAGCACGTCATTAATTTTTTCACCGTTTTATTCATAAATAGTCGCCTCCACGCGCTCGAAACAATAAAGCGTCACCACCACCTGACACCTGAGTTTGCCGGCTCTGCCGCCTGTATCCATCCTGAATGAATCTATCCATATTTTCTGCTCGTAGCTTTGTATCCGGTTCATAAATTTTATGATATCGCCGTACCCGCCGCTGACGGTAACAATCGTCTTTTTCCCGACTATCTCGGAAGCTTCTTTTTGCCGGTTTTGCGCGCTCTGTCGCCCTTCCCCAACCAGAGATACTGATTGAATCACACAGCCGGTTGTGTTGGCGATTGCCTGAAGTGAGCCGAAGAACTTCTGGGCGTCGTATGGCGTGAATAATTCCTTCTGCCGACGCTCGAATTCCTTGGCCAGCGATTCCCCTTTTTCTCTCTTTGCTCTCATCGTCTTGGCAAGAACGCCCGCCTTGTGTATGGCATTGCTCAGTGTGGTTTTGTATTGACAGGCAGCAAAGAGCTGCCCGCTGTACGGCGACAGCATCCACCTGTAAAGGGCAATCCCGGCAATCAGCACCAGCGCTGCCAGCAAAACCCGCCTCTTCGAACGTTCGACCTGTATTATCCTTTCAATAGTCATTTTCTACCCCGGCACGCCGGGACTCCTGTTTTTCAGCTTGCAGCCAAGCTGATATATGATTAAGCCCTTCTGGCCGTCTTGTTTACGGGCTTCGAGCAGTGTAACCATGCTTATAACCCGTGACTTCTCAAGCAGCCCGACGAACAGGTCCACCGCCTCGTTTGACATCGCCAGCCCCTCGACTATCAACCTCGTGCCGTCCGTGTACGAAATACTTGTAATCATTACAGAGCCCGGAGTGGCGTTGCGTATATCGTCGAGCAGCTCAACCAGATTGACATCGTTGTATGACGCTGATATTTGAGAAAGACGTTTAAGCCGAGTAGAAAGAATGTCGAGCCGGCTGTCGAGATTCTGATGCTGCTGGATCATCAGTTCGGTATCGTGCCTGGCCATGACCTCTTTGTCGGTAATTGTCGCACGGGTTATCTTCGCCATCATAAAGGAAAAACCGTTTATCGCCAGAACCATAATCAGCCATAACACCGCAACGGCGTTGGCGGCGACAAGAACGTCACGCTTGGCTTCCCGGACCTTTATCACCTGTTGAGGAACGAGATTTATTCTTACGTCGTTGGCCTGTTCCTTAAAAAACCGGGCCGCAAGCCCCACGGCCACCGGGCTTGCCTTTTCATCCTTTTGGTCGTCCGCAATATGAACGGAGACGTCCTGGCAGGCGTCGTCAATTGTCCTGATTTGTATGAGTCCGGTTTTAATTTTCGACTTGAGATGCTCTTCTAACGCTTTCGCCGGCGCAACGTCCTCCACAAAAACCGTTATGTTCCATTTGCCGGTATTCTCGGGTACTTCGATGTCATAAAATTTAATGACCTCCGACAGCTCATCAATTAGCCGGCGATTCACCTCATCCGGGCCGTTCGGGCCGGCGGGGACGTCTTTGATGCGTATGAAATCCAACGCACTGTTCTTTAGCACGCACAGGGTCAGCGTCTCATCACGCAAAATTGCCGCAAGCACGTTTATTCCGTTTTTACCCGCCAGTTTCTTTGAATAAATCGCTCTCAGGTAAGCAAAGATGGTCGGCTCAATCGTCTCGATTCTCAGGCCGGCCGTCCCGCATACACGAATCAGCTTGTTCATCCTCGCTTCTTCAGCGGCAACGGCGAGCAACTTTTTGTCCGCAGACCTCCTCCCTGCGCCGATTGCGCAAAAATCAAGCACAACATCCCGGCTCGGCAGCACCACGCAGTTCTTTACCTCGCCCGAAACATACTGCCTGATATTCGCAGGCATTTGTTTTGGCATATCCAGAATCTGGATAACTGCCGGCCTGGCGTATAGCGAAACTGCCGCTCTTCTGGCCCCTATTTTACTGCTCCGTTTCAATTCCTTTATTGCGTTGGCAAGCAGCGCTAAATCTTCGATGTTGCCGTCTTTCACCGCCCCATCGGGCATCGGCGCCGACGCCCATTTCACCAGCTCAGGACCATTCTGACCTGTCCTGAGTAGAGCGATGCTGATGCGCTGCTGCGAAATATCTATCCCAACCGCTTGTTTGTCTCCGAATTTCATTCGTTTATCCTCAAAATCCGTTAATCTTCATACTGTCAATTCTTATTATGTGTGGATAGCTGCTCCCTATTGTTACATCCGCCATAACGTTGGCGTCATATCCCTGCGGTGAAGTCCCTATTGAAGTAATCGTGCGAGTCGGCAGAGTGCCCGTAACGGTAACGTCGTATGTTCCGCCGTTAAACGACTTGTCCGTAAAACCGGTCGTCCAGCCCGAGTTTGCTCGTATTTCTGCAAAGGCGTCGTTCAGACCCGCCTCCGCCGTGCACAACGCCTGGGCCGAGTAAAGCTGGTTCTGCATAAGCTGAACCTCTTCGGTTGTCATAACCAGGATTCCCACTGTTATTGTCGCCATAAGCGCTATCGCAAACACGACTATCAAAAACACGGCGCCGTTATTTTTAGTTTTTGTTCTCATATCGTCTTATCTCTATGGCTGCACTTCCGGGCAGCAATCCTGGTATTCGTTGTCCGCCGGCGCTATCGCTATCGTTAGCATCCTCGCATCCTTCGATGAACCGAGCGTAAAAGTCGAAGTCCCGCTGTCGCCTGCGTCTGCCTGCCTGACGTAGCCCGCCCCGCCAGACACCGTGCCGGTAACTGCACCTGCACCCTGCACTACGAAGCCGATAAGAACATGACGGACATTGGTACTGTCTGAGTGCCTTACACTTGGTGTTTCAGATGCGCCCGTCGCCGATTTGTGCCCGTTCATTCCATCGAAGTTGGACACTGAAAAATCGTTGTCCTTTGTAAAGCCGTTGTATGCTGTGAATGTGCCTGTGCTGCTGCTCGTGGCCGCTTCGAGAACCATATCACCGTTGCTTGTCGAAAGCGCTGCGGTTGTTATCGTATTGTTGTTCGTCACGCCGGCGCCGTCGCTTGCGCCGATAAGAGACGATTGATTAACATTTTGAAGGAATACACTGTAATATTCCGCTCTGTCGGGCGACTGGTTCCAGTAAACCGAAAAACTTGTCCCGCTTGCTGCGGCAATACCGGCTTCGTCGAGGACATAGGCGACTACGTATGCGTCTGTCGAACCCTCCTGCCTTTGTTCAATAACCGGAGTCATCGCTTGGTCGCCATAATATATCGGGTTACTGATTGCAATGACCGGGTTGTCGTTATCTTCGGCGTGTGCGAAGAATACCAGCGCGCGATTGCTGCCTGTTTCCTTCGCGTGGGTCGTTCCCGATACCCATGAGCCGACTATTTCAACCGCTGCGAGGCCGCTCGCTGCGCTTTCGTCCATAGTAATTGGCGTATGGCCGGAAAGACCGGGGTCGCCGGGTTCCGGCAGAGTCGTAACATCATCGTCATCAAACGCACCCAGCCGGAGAATCAGGCAATTATTGACTGTCGTGCTTACCTCTGGACTGGTCGGATACTGGGAATTGTCGGTTGCCGGTACCGGTGTACCATTTATTGGACTTGGACTTGTCGAATCGTGGCCGGTAAAACGCATTATCCAGCCGTATGCCTGCTCGTTGCCTCCCGTCCAGGTGAAAGTGTGATTCAGCGGCTCCGAGGCAGTTGCAAGTTTCCACCAAGCACCAAGCGTCACAGCGCTGTTATAGCTGCCCTGGTTAATCTCAGTCCATCCGGTTGGTTCGGGAAAAGTAGTTCCGCCGTCGGTAGCTACTGCTGCAATTAGCAAATCACCCTCGTCCGTATCAGGCGTTGTAATGGTAATGGATGCTGTATCAGAGGCGACTTGTGTCTCTCTGAAATCCCTGTATCTGAGTATATCAGCCATCGCTGCTATTTCCTCCGCGGTCAGCGCCCTGTCGTAAATTCGCACGTCATCCATCATTCCTTCATATACCCGGCTGGTAATCTCGCTGTTTCTGCCTATGTTGACACTATAAGCAGTTGTGTCTATGCTCCCTGTATGGTTTGCCGTATCAACCTCCTCACCGTCAATGTACAGCTTCAATTGCGAGCCGTCATACGTCCCTGCTAAATGATGCCAGTCGTCGTTGAAGGAGCTGTTCACCGCATACCAGACGGTGTACCATGTCCCGTCATAGATGAAAAACTCTATATTATTGTTGGATTTGTGTTTTATCGCGTAACTGTGGTCGCCTTTTGCAACATATGGATTATCCTGCCCGTTGCCGGAGTCGTCGGTTTTTACCCAGAAGGCAATAGTGACTGCATCGGTTATGTTCAATAGCGGGTCATTGCCGCAATCGACGTAATCATTTGCCCCGTCAAACTCGATGGCCCCGTTGTTTTGCCCCGTAACCCAGCACGCCGGCGGGTTCATATACACAAGCGTTCCGTCGAGACCGTTACCCGATGAATCAGCCGCGGTTATTCCGTCCGTCTCATCCAGTTTCCAGCACCCCACAAGACCCGTCCCGGTATTCGCGTTTACACGCAGGTAAGCCCAGGTGCTGAATGTCTTGTCCTGCCCCGTTGGAGCCGAATTTGTAAACGTCGCGTCAACCTTAACAACCCTGATGTCGTTAACCTCAGTAATCGAAGCGCTGAAATCACAGGCGTCATAACAGGTAAAAGTTAAGGTGCTTACCGGCCCTGCCAGGTCTTCGAGATTGCCCGGTGGTCCGTACTGAACGTAGCCGCCTCCAATACCATATCCCCAGTCAACGTTGTTACAGTCCGTAAACTCGATGGAAGATGTGCTCACCGCCGTTATCTGCTTTGCTTTCGACAGGTTGCGGTTTACGTGTTCCATCAGCACCCTGCCGTTTTGAAGCGCCTCCGCCAGGCCCTGCTTGGCGTCCCAGCTTTTCCGAATGATTACAAACTGAGGAACCACAACCGCAAAAATTATGGTAACCATAGCCATCGCTATGACAAGCTCCATTATGGTAACAGCTCGTCTCGGCATGGCCGACACGCGAAGCCGGGCCCGACGAAAACGGATTTTTTTACAAGTCCTGCTCATTTTTTGTGCGCATAATGGTTAAAGTGTCTTCCTTTTTTTCGGCATAAAAAAGGAGGACCATTTCCGGATTTGATGATTAAAATCACACTCCTGATAAAACAATAAAACCGCGGCTAATCCCTTGTCGCGGCAATCCTTCTTCGTTTTTATAGGACACAAACGCCGGCAGAAATGCACGAATCGAAAACCCTACATAACGTCCTATAACCCTACCACCTTCGGGAGATGTATGTTGTCAGTATAACGTCAACGTCTTCGAGTGAGCCGTCGCCGTCGTCATCATAGCCGACCTCGACGGTTATCGTTCGCAGGTCCGCGCTTACCTCGCTGTCGGCAACGTTGCACAAATACGAATTGCCTAAAGACAAATCCGTCTCGGAAAACTCGCCTGCCGAACCAAAACCGTATATCGAACGCGCCTTGATTTCATCGAGCTTGCCCTGGGCCAGCACAAGTCCTTGTGTCTTTCTCTCGACCATGGTTGAAAACATATGCGCCTTTGTAAGCGCCTTGAGAATCGGGACGACCCCGACGACCAGCAGAACCGACGCCATTGTAACCTCGATAATACTTAATCCCCTCCGCCGGGTCTTGCGTCTTGTGTCTTGTGTCTTGTGTCTTTCCACGCTCAACCTCCCGTGCACTTCACGATTCCCGTCCCTGTTATAACCGTTATTGTATAAGTCGTGCTCCCGTATGTTACCGTCATCGGGCTGCTGCCTGTCCGCAGATTGCCCAGAGGCCCGAAACTAAATTCAGTCCCGCCCCCGAAGTTAATATGCGAGTCAATCGTTCGTTCGCTTATTGTCGTGCTGTTGGAGTCGTCGATGATTTGGTATGTCGAACCGGTGATTCTGAAAGTGTAGCCGGTTGGATTGGACGCGGCATTCGAAATCGCTATTGTGCGCGTCCGCCGAAGCTCCGTTACAATTTGTTTTGCGACGATATGCGCCTGCTTGCGATACAAAGCCCCGAAATTCAGCCGGGGCGCCGCTATAAACGCCAGCGCCCCTAATATCAGGACCACTATGATGATTTCTGCTAAGCTGTACCCTGCCCTTTTCGCGGTCATTGTAATCGCCTGCCTTTAGCCGGACCTCGTCGTCGGCAAAAGCCGGTGGCGGGCCTGCCCAAACAATCAAACGGGATGGCTGCCGGCTGATTGCAGCCATCCCGGATAAATCATCCTGAAAACGCCCTTCCGGGAAAAATCGTTTTTCCCGCCCGGCTGCGGCTCGGCCTTCGCCGGGACGAGCCGGCTTAATGACTGTGAATAACGCGATGGGTGGCTACGTCGTAATCGCTCGTGTAGGCGTTGCCGGTTACAGGGCAGGTAGGCGCGCCATCCGGAAAATAATTGGCGTCGTTTGTAACCGTCGTCAACGCGGCTGGATAATCGCCGGTGTCTATATTGTACATCTCGATGGCCGTATTCAGCGTGTCAACGTTGGTGTGGCAGGCGTTCTGCTTGGCCGTGGTCGTGCTGGTCGTAATTCTCGGTATTGCTATCGCCGCCAAGGCGCCGAGAATTATAACCACAATCAACAATTCGATTAACGTTAAACCCTTTCTGCTACGCATCATATACCTCCTTAAAAAATAGTTTGCGAAAAACTTGGCTTAACAAAAACTCTTTCGTCGGGAAACACTCCCGACTTTACGAAAAACTTTAATAATTATTCCGAATTCAGTATAATCGGCTATGCCTGACCACGCTTATGGGACTTCACCGCTTATTTCAAATGCCCCATATAATCAAACATCGGCAGATACGCACCCATGAGAATAAAGCCGACGATTAAACCCATCGCCAGGGTCAGCGCCGGCTCGAGCTTCACAAGCAATGAGTTTATTGCTCGCTCAACGTCCTTGTCCAGCAGTTCCGCACCCTTGCCGAGCATTTCGGGCAGCATACCAACTTCCTCTCCCGATGAAGCCATTTGCACGATTACGGGAACAAAAATATCATATTTCTTAAATGAGCCGGCTATCGAACCGCCCGACTGTATCGATTTTTTCATCTCCGATATGATTCCGCTGAACGTCTCGTTATGCGCAACCACGCACGCCATCTCCAGCGATTTAATGACCGAGACCCCGACCGACAGGAGCATCGCAAAAGTGCGCGTGAAGTGCAGAATAACGAGCATCCGGTTGAGCTTCCCGAATATGGGCATATTCAGCTTGAAATCGTCCCAGCCCGCCCTGAACTTCGCGGTTTTGAATAACTTTCGTATTCCCAGCATCGACAGACCCGCGATAATAATGGCCGCAGGCCAGCACGTGCGCACAAAATTACTGGCCGCCACCAGCACCAGCGTCGGACCGGGCATGTTCGCGTGCACCTGCGCATAAAGCTTCGAAAAAACAGGTATTACAAAAATCAGCAAAAATGTAATTACAAGCAGGCACATCACGCTGACAAAAACAGGGTAAATAAACGACGATATGAGTTTCTGTTTGAGTTGAACCTGCTTTTCCAGGTAAACCGCGCTCATCTGTAACGTATCGCCGAGCTTGCCGCCGACTTCACCCGCCTCTATCATCCCGAGGAAAAAATCCGAAAATATATCCCTGTACTTCCCGAATGCGTCCCTCAAGCTTGAACCACTGGCCACGCCTTCCCTGACGTCTGTGATTATATCTCTGAAGAAGGGATTGTCCGCCTGCTGCTCGAGCGTCTCAAGGCATCTGAGAATAGGCAGCCCCGCCGTGTACATACCTGCAAATTTATACGCGAACGTCGCAACGTCGGCCTGCTTCACCCTTCCGAATCTGCGATTTTCCTTGTTTGACTGTTTGCCCTTCCTCGCCCTGACCAGGGTGTATCCTATCTTGTCGAGCTCGTCTCGAAGTTCAGACGAGCTTCCTACGTCGGCGTAAGTGCCCGTAACCATTGCCCCTTTTTCATCTTTCGCCACGTATGTAAAAACAGGCATTTAATCCGCCCTCAAATCGATGCCTCTGATTAGTTCCTCAACCGTGGTGTTCCCCTCAAGCACCTCGTCAATAGCCGCCTTCGTCAGCGTTCTCATCCCCTCCTTTATGGCCTGCTGCTTTATGTCCTCGTCGCTTCGAATGTCGGTTATCATCCGGTGAATCTGCTGGCTTACCGGAAGTATCTCGAATACCCCCTTTCGGCCAAGATACCCCGTGTTTCGGCACGCCTGGCAGCCCGTCCCCCGGTAAAATTGTATCTCTTTGTCAGGCAACGACTTGCCGAATATCGTTCGCAATTCCTCGTTACTCGGCTTATACCCCTGCTTGCAGTTTTTGCATATCGTTCGCACAAGCCGTTGTGCTACCGTGCCCAGCAAGGCCGACGCCACTAAGAAAGGCGCCACGTTAAGGTTTATCAAACGCGATATCGCGCCGGCCGCGTCGTTTGTATGCAGCGTGCTTAAAACCACATGCCCCGTCAACGCCGCGCTGACCGCGATTTCGGCGGTCTCCCCGTCCCGTATTTCTCCAATCAGAATTATGTCGGGGTCCTGACGAACGATACTCCGCAAAGATGACGCAAATGTAACACCGGCCGCCGGCCTTACCTGGACCTGCGTTATGCCCTCCAGCCGATACTCTACGGGGTCCTCAACCGTTACGATATTTACGTCCGGGTTATTAAGCAGTTGAAGCACGGAATACAATGTGGTCGTCTTGCCGCAACCCGTGGGGCCCGTCAGCAGAATCATCCCGTACGGATTGTTCACAAGCCGCCTGAATTTTTCGTTGTCTTCCTGTCTTGGCACTACAGTGTCCAGCGACCATTTACCGGCGTACTTGTCTAAGATTCTTATCACTATTTTCTCCCCGCCCGTCGCTGGCAGCGATGATACCCGCAAATCATAATCCCGACCGCTGTGCTGAACCGATATGTGACCGTCCTGCGGCACTCGTTTCTCGGATATATCCATCTCCGCCATAATCTTTATATGCGATATGACCTCAAGCTGCGCCGCCGCCGGTACGTTTAACGTGTCGTGTAATAGTCCGTCGATTCTGTAACGCACCTGCATATCCGTTGCTCGCGGCTCCAGGTGGATATCGCTGGCCCTCGCGTCTATCGCGCCGTTTATGATGGATGTCACCAGCCGGGTTATCGGCGTTTCTACGACCTGCGCCGACTCTCGCTCCGCCTCGCTGAGCTTGCTTTCAAGAATGTTATCCTGTATCTGACCCCCCGCCGGCTCCTGTTTCAGACGCATCGATACTATCGTCTGCTTCGTCACGTCGCGAACGCTGAAATGAAAATTGACCGCCTGCCGTATCGCCGCAGGTGACGCCGCGACCGGACAAACCTCGTATCCGGTTTTCATCTCTATCTGGTCGCGAACCGACAGGTTCAATGGTGCGCCCATCGCCACGATAAGCTTCTTGCCTTCTTTTCTTACGGGTATGACGTTGTATCGGCTGACCATTTCGTATGTAAGAAGATGAGCTGTCATAGGGTCTATTTTGTCCGATGATAAATCAATGTATTCGATTCCCTGTGATACCGCTATAATCTTCGTAAGCTGTTCTTCATTTAATAGGTTGTTCTGTTTCAAAATGCTTACAATACTCTGCCCCGTCTGCCTCTGCTGCGCAAGAATCGTCTGCATTGTCGCATCATCTACGACCTTTTCCTTCGTTATCTGGGCTATTACCGCTTCCTGGTTTTCCATAATCTCTATTCTTTATCCGGGTAGAATGCCTCCTGTGCCAAATCTGTCTATCGACTCCCTCTCACGTTGACTTAAAAACAAAGACGGATGGCTTTATAAAATCATCCCCCAAAAGAAACTTGGTCCCATACAAACACGCTTTTCTGTTTGAATATCTTATCAAATCTGATATAAGCATTCCTGCCGATGGATAAATCGCTCGCGGACTTGATACGAATATCGCGTTTTATAGGCAAAGACCCCGCACTCGTTCAGGCCGGGGGCGGAAATACCTCCGTCAAAACCGACGACGGCAAATGTATGTTCATCAAAGCAAGCGGCACAGCCCTTAAAAATATGTCTGAAAAAGCCGGCTGGCGACGCTTACGTCTCGATAAAATCCCCAAAATCACAAACACTAAACGCCCCTTCTCAGAACTGCAAATTGCCCGTCGACTCAAGCTCGCCTGCGACGATAACCTCAAAACCGCCCAAAAACCTTCTGTTGAGTCCCTCTTGCACTCCCTGCTCGATAAATACGTAATCCACTTGCATCCCATCGTCGTTTGCGCCTTTGTCAGCGCAAAGAATGGCCGCGAAGAAATCGACAAACTTTTTATGAAAGAAAAATACCCCCCTTTGTGGCTCCCCTGCGCACCGCCGGGTCTTATCCTCGCAAAAAAAACTTCTCGCCTTATCGACGCGTATCGAAAGCTCTATGGAATCAAACCCGCGATTCTGTTCCTCGCCAAACACGGCCTGTTCGTCTCCGCGAAGACCGCAAACGGCTCCCTTCGGCTTTTGCGTAAAGTCATCAGCCGCTGTAAGTTAAACCTGCCAAAGCCAAACCTGTCGAAACTCTCGCGTCCCGCCGAAACAGACGTCCTTTCGGCAAAAATCGCTATTGGCAACGCCCTGAAAAATATCACTGGCCGCCGTCCGAACCTCAGTTTCTACTTCAATAACGATATTGCCTCATTTTTAAGCCGCAACGACGCTTCGCGTCTCCTCGCAAAAGGCCCCCTAAGCGCCGCCGAGCTGATTTACGCCAACGGCCCGCCAATGTGGATTCAAAAACCACGTGAGCAGGAAATCTCCGCTACCCTGAAATCCCTGTTAAAAAAAGGCACCCCCCTCCCTATGGCATTCCTGGTGAATGGTATCGGCCTTTTTATCGCCTCCGGCAAAAAAAACGCCTCGTCTATCGCCGATGTCGCCGTCGCCTCTCTCGTTGTCCGCAACTGGGCCTCCCGCTTCGGCGGCCCGCTTGCCTTGACGCCCCGCCGGCAGAATTTTATAAAACGTTATTATTAACCCTTTCCCGGCCCGCCGTTGAATTAGGCAAACAAACCGCCTTTGCCTTGAATTGGGCCGTGTGATTGCGCCTCTTGTTCTTCATGAATCTGTCTCCTGAAACTTTTTCGTCTCAGGCGGCAAATCCATCTCAACTCAATTTTGCGCCCGTTTTTTTGGGGAGAATTATAACAAACCCCCGCCCCTTGCCGTCCATGCTGATTGACGATAGCAATTTATCGGCGAAATTACAAATATCGTCTCCCTGTATAAAAATGGCCGAGAACGATAGAACTCTCAGCCGGCATTTACATTCGACTTTTTAAGAATCCTTTACAGTCCGCTTTGATAAAGCTGCAAAATCTCTTCAGGAGAAAGGGATTTATTATATATCCGTACGTTGTCAATTGTACCGTTAAACCAGGAAGCATAAGTGCTTTTTGTCCACCTTTTGCCAATATAGGTCGGCACATCCCAGCTAATGTCTGCATCTGAGGTAAACACCTGGTCCGGGGAACCGTCGATGTAAATAGCGTGGCTTGTCCCATTCTTTGTGTAAACAATATGGTGCCAGTTTCCGTCGAGGGTAGGCATGATAAAGTTTAGATGCCGATAACCGCCCTGGCTGTTATCGCCCACTTCAATATCCATTGAAGACAAGGTGTACCATGTGCCGTAAGAATCAACGTTATAACGATTGGAGACCAGAATTCCCTCGGTGGCGGTTCTCATCCAGGCGCTGACGGTTATATCGTCGTTGTTGCTTGGCCCGTTTCCGCAATCAACGTAATCGTCATTGCCGTCAAAGCCAAGACACCACCCTCGGTTCGGGTCGTCTATCCATGTTGCTCCGATTATTGCCCCATGAAAGTTATTACCTGAAGAATCGTTAGCGATATTTCCTGTTCCTTCATCAAACCTCCACCAGCCGACAAGATTGATATCGGAATCCGCTGTAAAAGTTGTAAATCTCCACACATCGCCTTTGATTATGCCGCGTCCGTAGTTCTCATCAATGCGCCAGTAATACGCGGTTTCGTATTCCAGACCATTGGCATCATATTCGTTGGTGTCCCAGGCGTTGGAATCCTGGTTACCCATATATACGTTCGGGTTGTAAATATCGCCGCCTTCGACCTCATTGTAGTCCTTTCCGAAATAAACGTCGTGTGAAATGTATTTCTCACCCGGCGACCATCTCAATACGACCGGCGAAATTGCGATTGTAGCGTTGTTAGGTGGCTGGAGATTATCAGCCGCTGTGGCGCTAATGGTTAACCACTGAAGCGCCAACCAGTAGAAATCATCGATATCAACCCAGCCGTCTTTAGAAACATCACCGCTGTTGGGTTCGCAAGGGTCAGTCGCCTGTTGCCAGTTCAAAGCCATACTCGCATAATCAACAAAATCTACAAATCCGTCACCATTCAAATCAGCATCGGCGCCCGGATAATGGTAGCCCATATCAACCATACCCGTATCAGTGATTCCATCGGTCCGCGTCGTAAGTGTTTTCATTCCTAAATTAGCTGACTTATCGCTTCCAGTATCCACGCAGGGACTGTCCATCGGCTGGCCTGAACCGGCCTGACTGAGGTAATAATCGCCCATTGGCCCCGAAACAAAACAGGGGTCGGCGTCTATGTTTCCTGTTCCCGGCTGGCCGCCTTGAATATTACTGTAGCCAACCGCTACATCTCCATAGATTTCATTTCCATTGCCGCGGCAAATACAGTTAGTCACTGTAGCGCCTATGCCATCCCAATATATTGCGCCACCCCTTGGACTTATGGTGTTCTCAATAATTGTGCAATTGCTAATCTTCGCATGACCTCCAGTAAGCCAGGCGCAAATACCTCCGAAGGAGGAGCATTGAGTCGATCTGTTCCCCGTGATAAGACAGTTGGTTATATTTGGCGATGCCTGTTGCTCGAAATACAAAACACCGCGTCCACAATAGATAAGATTGTCAATGATAATACATCCATTTATGACAGGAGCGCCCCCTTCAAAAGCAGCTCCGCCTCCACTCGAGCCATCATTGCCGCTTATCACACAGTCAGCAATGAGAACATTTGCATTGCGACCAAAAACTCCCGCCCCTTTCGCATCGCCCGAGAAATTGCCGATTATTTCGCAGTTCCTAATGGTAGCGTTTGAGTAATCGAAGCAGACGCCACCCCCAGGTCCGTCTCCATGCCCGCGATCGTATGATGTTTTATTTCCGGTTATTTTGCAGTTTTTAATCGTCGGGCTTGAGTAATAGCAGTAGATTCCACCTCCGGCGGATCTTAAGTCCATCAAATCCCGGTAATCAAATGGTCCATAACCATTGGTAATAGTAAGTCCATCTACAACGGAATCTGCGCCTTCATAGTGTTTAAAGGAGAACCCGCGATGTGGGTCGTTTACATCACCTTGGCAGTCAATAATACAATTTTCCGGCCCATTCTCGCTCTTCACCGTTAACGCCTTGCCCAGCAGGTCAATATCACGGTTCCACGTTCCCATATAGGTGCCATCCGCAATCCAGACGACCGAACCAGGCCAGGATTGGTTGATTGCTTCCTGAATCGTTGAATACTGGCTGGGAACATATATGTTGCCCGGCCCGGTGGTAGTAAACGAGAAGCAATTACCCGAATTGGAATCGACCGTCTGGTTGCCTGCGCCATCTGTGGCCGTAACGATAAAATAATGGGTCGTGAAAGGTAAAAGTGGCGACACTTCGATAGTGTGGCTTGTTTGAGCATACATCAATCCTTCAAGAATGTAAGGCCCGCCGCAGGCCGGGCCGCAGGAAATCTTTCCTATCGTCGGCTCATCTGTGTCAAAGGTGACTATCAGTTTGGACGCCGTGATGTTCATTTGGACGTTTGAGATGACCGGCGGGATACAGTCGATTGTGCCGGTATCTGTTGCCGTCGCCGGATTGCCCGTGCCGTCGTCGGCGTCGTAATAAGTGGCATAAATAACATCATCATTAGCAACCTGGAGATTACCATCTTCGATGTTCGGTTCGCCGATGGTAGTGCGAATTGTCCCTGTAAAGGCGCCTACCGGCGGGTTCTTTTCAGTCAGGACGACGGTTTCTGAGTCGCCGCCGCTTGTTGTAATGCTGACGGCGTGTGTTCCCGTGCCGGATATATCGCCGTCACTAAGAAAAATACCCGCCTCGATGTCACAGTTATAATCGTTCCTGTCAAAGGTAATATACCCTTTCGATTGTGATAGAATGGCTTGAGTCAGCGAGCCAGAGAGATTCAATCGGCCATCAGAGTAACAGATGCCGTCCGCTATCGGGTCAACTGTATTTACCAGAATCGCATTCGCTTCATCGCTGGTCAGGGCAGGATTGGCCGAAAGCATAAGGGCGCAAGCCCCTGAAACGTATGGGCAGGCCATAGATGTGCCCGAGGCGATATACGTTGTGGCACCAGGATTGCCGAAAGGAACAAACCTGTCCCCGGGATTATAACCGGGTGCTCTCAGGTACATATCTGTATTTTTCGCCCTTAATGACAATATGTCCACGCCCGGCGCTGCTATATCGACCCACTCGCCGTAGCTCGAAAAGGACGCCTTGTTGTCGTCGGAATCGGTCGCTGCTACCGATATCACGTGCTCATAATAAGCCGGATATAAAGGCGAGCTGGAATTATCATTGCCGGCTGCGGCGACTATTATGACGCCCTGGCTGTAAGCATAGTTGACTGCTTGCCCGATGCTTTCCGAATATGGCCCTCCCCAGCTGTTTGAAAGCACGTCTGCGCCGTTGTCCACCGCATAGTAAATTGCGCTGACGGCGCCGCTTTCGGTTCCAGTATTATCTGAGCTTATGGATTTGACCGCCATTATTCTCGCGTTCCAGCAGACACCGGCCGTATCCAGCGAATTGTTGGTCATGGCGGCGATTATTCCCGCGCAATGGGTCCCGTGCCCGAAATCATCCATTGGGTCGTCGTCGTCGTTAACATAGTCATATCCGTATTTGCCGTTTGTGTCCGTCCACATATTGCCGACGAGGTCTTTGTGGGTGTAGTCCACGCCGCTGTCTATAACCGCGACAATTATGTCCGAACCCCCGGTATAGATGTTCCACGCATCAGGCGCGTCTATATCAGCGTCCGGCGTCCCGGAATCGGTAGCCCCGCCGCTGACGGGATACGGTTGCCCCGTATTGTCCAGTGCCCATTGCACGGCATAGTAAGGGTCGTCCGGCGTTAAAAGGCCTCTTACAATGTGGTTGAGCTCGGCATATTCCACGTCAGGGTCGTTGCGGTATGCCTCCAGGATTTCCTGCAATGAATCGTTGGCATCAATGCTGAATCGCATCTTGTATATATTCCCGAGGTTGGGAACCAATGCCCCGCGAGGAGCCCGCCTTGCTCTTTGCAGAATGTGTTTTTCCTTCGCGTTGAGTTGTAATTTGTCCTTCTTTTCAAGCTCTTTTACGAACTGTCTGCTTTTGGCAAATCCAGGCGCCAATTGCCTCACTTTTGCAAGCTTGTACCTTTCATTTAATCGTTGCAAAGAACCAGGCCAATCCCCCTTCGGCGTTTCGCCGTTGGCGAGTTGCTTTTCTATGTTTCCTGCGAACACGTCTCGAAATTTCACAATTATTTCATTTGGGACGTAATCCTGCGAGCCATCGGCAGCATTGATTCCCAAAACCTGCGTTTCTTTCCTGGCGGATTGACCGGATGCACAAAAGACAAGAACGCAAAAAACCGTGAATTCAATCACTCTCCTGCTCATAAATCATTCTCCGTTATCCTCATATAAGCCGGTATCTGTAATTTTAAGCCAAAAGGCAGGCAATGTCAAATGGAAAATCAGTAACAGCAGGGTTTGTGAAGTTACAACGATTATTCAGGAAATCATCTGTTTATGGACTATTTCTGCTGAAATACCTGTGATTTGAATGGTTTTATACCCCTGCCCGTCGTCAAGACAGAAAACAGGCGAGTTTAAGATGGATTCACCGCCGTTGAATTAGGCAAACACGCCCCCTTCACCCTTATGGCCAAACCCGGCCAATACCAGCCGGACCTCACTTATGAGCAATTCGCCGACCAAATCCTCGCCAGGACTAAATTTGATTCTGACTTTGTAATTTAATCTGAAATTTCCTTATCCGCCCGCCTGTCCCCGCGCAGGCGGGGACCCAGTATTCGTTGCTTTACCCCTTTACCGCTTTGCGGAGTATATAGCCCCCACCCGGCGCGGTGGGGTCGTCAAACGCCATATATGCGATGTCCTTCCCGATTTTGCCAAATCCTTTATCTGAACACCCTTTTCCCCGCCTTGCGGTTACCGTTCATCCCGTCCGAATCGTCCGATTTTGTTTAGCCCTCCAACTTTATTGGGGGGTTATTCTGATTGCCCGCGTGAGATTCGCTTAACGTCATTGCGAGGTCGCAGGCCGAAGCAATCTCATTCGGAATTGGCAATCGCAAATCGGCAATTAACCGCCCTTGACTCCTAACCCCATTTGTTGGACAATATAAAGGTTATCTTTAACCGTTAAGTAAAGGATTGTTATGACAAAACACCCTGTGAAAATGGATGGGAAATCGTTAAGCCCGCAAAAGGAACTGGCGGAACTGCTCAAACAGCAATTCCCGCAAGTATTCGCAGAAGGAAAGGTCAATCCCGATAAGCTAAAACAGGCATTAGGCGAAGACCTCGATACTAATAATGAACGATACGGCTTGTCTTGGGCGGGGAAAAATGAGTGCTTCAGGCATATTCAGGAAACAACAACAGCAACCCTGAAACCCATACGAAAAGAATCGGTCGATTTCGATAAAACGCAGAATATATTCATCGAAGGCGATAACTTAGAAGTCCTCAAAATCCTGCAAAAGACGTATCAGAATAAAATCAAGATGATTTATATCGACCCGCCTTATAACACGGGCAACGACTCCTTCATTTATCCCGACCGCTTCAAAGAGGAAAAAGACGATTGCGAACTTCGCGCAGGAATCAAAGATGAAGAAGGACTCCTGACATGACAGTTACTGAAACCACAGATTTTACAGATTCTCGCGGAATTTGAAGCACGTTGAACTGAAGATAGAAACAGGGTGAAAACTTTAGCCGTTGAAAAAAAGCTTTATTTGAGTAGAATTCAAAAATAAGAAAAAACCGGAATTATTGTATGATGAGAAAAACGATTTGTGAGCACTAAAGCAGTTATATTACATAGCGGTGGTTTAGATTCGACGACATGTTTATTGCTTGCGCTAGAAAAGGGCCGGGAAATCATAAGTCTTGGAATTGACTATGGGCAAAAAAGTCGAGCGGAACTTGAATATGCTATAAAGTTATGCGATAGATTTAATGTAAGCCGAAAAGTATTAAACGTATCTTGGGATAAGCCCAACCGAACAATACCCAAAGATCGCAAAATTAATGAAATAGGTAAAGATGTCTCAACTGCTTTTCTCCCAGGACGTAATGCTCTTTTTTTGGTTTTAGGTTGTGCAGAAGCTGCCGGAATAGGTGCTTCTGAAGTGTGGATAGGCATAAATTCAATTGATTATTCCGGATACCCTGACTGCCGACCAGAATTCTTAGAACAGTTTAAAAAGATGATGCAATTAGCAATTCCTAAAGGCCCGAAGATTATTGCACCACTTATTTCTCTAACCAAACCCGAAATTGCCAAGGAGGCCTATCGCTTAGGAATTCGTCAAGGTGATACATGGAGTTGCTATAGACCAAAAACTACAGAGAACGGATTTGTGCCATGCGGTAAATGCGATGCCTGTATTCTTCACAAGTATGCGTGGGAAAATATAACAAAATAAGTTAATCTTTTGGCTACTTTTGGGTAGTACAAATAGCAGGAAACCATAAATGGCAAGGATATGTCTTGTAGCATGTGTCAGTTTAAAAGATACCCACAAAAAGAAAGCGGGGGATATTTATCTTTCGCCTTTATTCAAAAAGGCAAAAGAATTCGCCAATAAGAATTTTGACCGATGGTATATTCTTTCCGCAAAATATGGCCTCATCGCCCCTAACAAGTTAATTGAACCATATGAAAAAACGCTAAATACAATGCCGAGGGAAGATAGACACAAGTGGACTGAAAAAGTGTTCGAAGAAATAAAAACGCACACAAAAGCCAATGATGAAATAACCTTCATCGCAGGTACTCGCTATAGACAAGGACTAACGCCTCTTTTACTTAAACGAGGAAATAAAGTTCAAGTCCCGATGGAAGGATTGGGAATAGGTAAACAGTTACAGTGGCTGACGCAAAATAATATCAATACGACAAGAAACAGACATCTTGAAGAGTTTTACGGTCTTCTTAATGATTTGGAGAAATCATTAGGAGGCAAACACCTATTTAAGAATTGCAATGGGAAGCTATCTTGGCCGGAGAGAGGAGTTTATTTTTTCTTTGAGCCGGGGGAATTTAGGGCAAATAATAAAAATGAATATCGTGTTGTTCGTGTTGGGACACACATGGTAAGCAAAGGTTCTAAAGCTACTTTATGGAATCGTTTAAAAACACACCGAGGAACGGAAGATGGAGGCGGTAATCATCGAGCTTCTGTTTTCCGTCTTCATGTTGGAGATGCGATAATAAAAAAGTCGGCTGGAAAGATTTCTATACCGAGTTGGGGTAAGAGCGAATTGGCTTCCAAGGAAATCCAAGAAGCAGAATTAGAACTCGAAAAAAAGGTTTCTGAATATATCGGTAATATGTCGATATTATGGTTAAATGTACCTGATATTGCTGGTCCAGCAAGCGACAGGGCATTTATTGAAAAAAACTCGATAGGATTATTGTCTGGCCCTACTGGTCCGGTAGATAAACAAAGTGATAACTGGCTTGGAAATTATAGTCCTAATGAGGCCATACGCAAAAGTGGTCTTTGGAATGTCAATCATGTTGATTATAGTTATGACCAAAGATTTCTAAGCATTTTTGCCAAGTATATTGATGCAATGGCAGGACGTTCTCCTATGCATAAGAATTCAATAGCTCCTAAGGATTGGTATACCGCAGATAAAGGAAAAGATGCAAGAGGACAGACTTTTCTTTTTGAGGAAGATGAAAATGAATAACTGGACACCTGTTGATAAAGATTTATTACAAAACTATACACGACCCGTTGTACATCTCAGAAAGCAACTTGAAGCTGGAAGACTTGTACTGATATTTGGCACAGGCCTTACACAACAAGTCGGTATTCCTAGTTGGAACAAATTAAATGATGAAATTGCAGCAGATGATAGAGTCCAAGGAATAAAACTATTAGGAAGACCGCTTTCAGAAACTATCGATGACTTTCTTGCAAAGGAAAGCCGAGAAACAATAGCAAAATTGCTTTGTGGGGCTGGACCAGAGGAAACAATTACGACACAGAGATTATTTGAGTGTTTTAAAAGCAGGAAATATATCAGTGCCTCTCCCTCTGATTATCATTCTCCTAAATTAGACGCTAGTATATATGGAGAATGGAGGCAAATAATACGCGATAAATTATACCGCAATGCAGTGCCCCCAGATCAAATATTAAGTAATCACACTTATCTAAATAGCTTTCTGCCAATTATTCAATATATGCCTTTGACAGTTACTTATAATTTCGACGATGTAATTGAAAATGCGATTTCCTGTGACTCTCAGAACAAAGGGTTGGATTATCGTCAGTCCGAGACTGTAACAACCCTTCAAACATTACCTCGTAGAAAATCGGCTGTGATATATCATCCTAATGGATATATACCTCGTAATCCAATGGAGGAAAAAGGCCAAGAAATGGTACTCTCTGAGAGTGAATTTGCAAATAGAATGTTAGAATTAACCAGTGGTCAATACAATTCATTATTGCATGTTTTATCCTCAAATACATGCTTATTCATAGGGTTGTCATTAAAAGATAGCATTCTGAAGAATTTACTAAAGCAAAGCGCTATGGTTGCGCCCGGTAATTATCATTATTACATTAGTTATTATGAACAGGACAAAAATAAACCAAGTGTTGCGGACATAAAGTCCATAGAGGCAGCCAATTTTGAAACCTATAATCTGAGGACCCTTTTTCTCAATAATGCAGAGTTGAATTCTATAGCGAAACTAATCCACGACGGGTACGATAGCACTAAGAAACAATTGAATAATAATCCCCTTATTCATTTTGCAACAGAGAATAAAATTGATATTAGTTTCTATTTCTATATTGTTGGTTCCATTGGAGTTGGTAAAAGCACATGTGTATCTCATCTTAGAAACTTGATTACACATGATGAATGGCATGAGGATAGATTGACTGACTTAGCTAACAACTGGAAAACATTAGAAACCGAAGAAGAACGAAGGAAAAGAGTTGATAAATGGATCGCAACACAATTTAAGCAAAAAAATCAAGATCTAATCGACACGAAGCTTGGCATATCAATTTCTGACCGATGCCCTTTGGATCCGATTTGCTTCACGCCTGAGAGTAGGTGGCAGGAGAAAGCGCAGTATCTATTGGATACAATTTCTCCCAACGATAAGGAGCAAATAAAAGAGGGGCATGTTATATATTTGTGGGACGATCCAGAGCATCTCGAGATTAGAGTGAAACGTTCAGCAAAGAAATATGACAAAAATGGATTGGCTGAGTTGCAAGATATGTTAGACCTCGTATATAAAATGCCAGGTATGACAAAAATCGACTGTAGGTTTCAATCATTTTACGAAATCATGAAAAGAATTTCACGGATCATCCATATGGAACCATATAATCCGGCCAAAATTCACGATCGATTAAAGTTTATTCAAAATAATGGATTAAAATAACAATGCTAAAAGATAATCACAAAAAAAACAGAATGTATCTCGCAGGCCCTTTATTCAGTTTAGCCGAGAGGACTTTTAACCATAACCTTAAACAGTTACTCAATCCTTTTTTTGAAGTTTATCTGCCTCAGGAAGATGGAGGGCTTTTAGTATATATGATTAAGGCAGGAATGCCTGCTGAACTTGCAAAAGAAAAAGTATTTGATGTTGATGTGCGAGCTATGAATGAATGCGATTTGGTATTAATTATTCTTGATGGTAGAACTGTGGATGAAGGAGCTGCTTTTGAACTTGGTTTTGCATACGCAAAAGGCAAACAATGTTATGGGCTTAAAACTGGCCCAAGGCAACTCTTGGCTATTGGTAATAACCCAATGATAGATATTCCACTCGAAAGGATTTTTGTAAGTATCGAAGAATTAATTGATTGGGCTAAGTCATACAGCGGACAAGATACTTGTAAAGATGATAATGAAGAAAAGAAATCTGGTGTGATAAGAACAGAAACAGTATAGTTTCTGTTATGAAAATAAGTGTTTACGCTGAATTACCGAAAGTTATCGAGTCGTTTAAAATGCTGCTTAAAGGCACGATGGACAAACCGAATATGTTCATTATGCCTTATGATTTAAACAGCGAACAAGATTTGAATCAATTTGCAAAGGTTGTTTCCTGCCTGAAAGAAAATTTCGATATTGCAGTTTATGAATTATCTCCAAGAGCATGTGATTTATTAAATTGCAATGAATTTCCGAATGACTTTCTTTTCAAATGTATTGTTATTGACTCAAGCAAAATTGAGGGCGCAAGAGATACTATCAAAGAAAGTTTATGGCCAATACATTCTAATAACACTGATTCACGGGATTTAAATTATGTTCTTTCCTTGAGCGAAAACATAGAACGCGAATTTTTTACTTTGTCAGAATACGGTGCATTTATCCCTTATAAAACGCTGAAATATGATACTATCAGAACACATACATTTAGTCATAAGCCCTTTTTTTATAGATACCGCGTAGCTTTAGATAAAATCCAACGAATCCCTATAAAACTGTCATCGTACCTTCAGCTATTGTTCACCGATTGTCCTAACCATTTATTTAAAAATATTTTTCGAGCTTCATCAATAACATCGAATTGTTTTAGTATAAATAATTCGATAGAACATCGAAAGGAACATGACCTAATTCATCTCGCAAAAAAAAGTAAATCATTTAAGGAATTCAGTGCGAGACATGAAAATTTACAAAAATACTTTTTATTAAATGATCCTTGCACGATAGCTTGTGAAGTTCCTTTGTGGTTAGAAGCTTATGAACTAAACGGTTATAAAGCATTTTTCAATACTGATAATACTTTGACCGGGCATATAGATTTAATCAGATATGAGGAAGATGAGAAAATAGGAATTTGGGATTATAAACCAGAAGCCATAACAGAAACAGACGCATTGATTCAAGTGTCTCTTTATGCTCTTATGTTATCTATAAGAACAGGCATATGTATAAAAAAGATGATATGCGGTTATTTCGACGAAACAGATGTCTTTATCGTTGACCCTGTATTAATAATACGTCACGCATTGATAAAGTAGAGCATCGGCAAACCTCAATCCAGCCACCGCGGCGACTGAGTGGGAATTTAATATAATCCCCGACGTTCTTTCCTATATACAGAGCAAGACACGCCTGACACGAGATACGATTTGCCGGATTTTAATCGAATCGGGCAAAGTAGATGATGTCTTCGTTAATCCGCAGCAGTTTATGGATAAGGTTTGCTCGGAGATAAATACCGTTTTGAATGAAATGATTGTCGATGGCGTTAAATACGAGAAAATCGCCGGTGCATTTTATGACCAGATGCTTTTCAAAGATGAAGAACTTTATAGCTATCTCAATGACCTGTATGAAGTAAAGAAGCCGGAAAAGACGGTCTATGACTATATAGAGGTTGATAGCATCGTCGAAAGGGAGTTTGCCGAGGCGTGCGATCAGAGGGACGATATAAAGTTTTATTTCAAGCTGCCGGGGTGGTTTTTTATTGATACGCCCATCGGGAAATATCATCCCGACTGGGCATTAGTTTATGAGAATGATAAGAAGGTTTATTTCGTTGCGGAAACCAAGGGAACGGACAATATCAATGACCCGTCCCTTTCGCCGGAGGAACGGCATAAAATCCTCTGTGGCAGGAAACACTTTGAGAATTTCCCCGATGTCAAATTTGTCGCTCCTGTAAGCAATCTCGAAAAAGTTATAATCCGCGATTAAAATCTCCCCTCGGAGCGTAGCGCAGCTCCCCGGGAAGTTACTCCATTGCTTTTGCAACAGGGGACCCATTTATTTTCCCCAAAAACAAGCCCCGTTTTCTTAATTCGAAACTTGCCCGCCTTTCGTAGCGTAGCGCAGCTCCCCGGGAAGTTACTCCATTGGTTTTGCAACAGGGGACCCACTTAGCTTAAAAAACAACCCTTCTATTCCGCTGATATATCGAATTCAAAAAAAGTATCAAAAGTAGTCAAAAACTGCGCGTTTTTAGCGACTTTTTGTTAAAAACGCGCTCCTTTTCTCTCATTTTGTGTCATTTCTCGTTAAAATCATACCCGTAGCCAACTTTAACCGACTTCTTTGTGGCGGGCGATTATCTCGGCCGTGTCGAATGTTCTATCTTCCGTCTTCTTGCAATGGAGATTTTTCCAAAAATTGGTTTTTTTTGCGAGGTCTTCTTAAATCCTTATTGGGCAATAACTTACAAACCATTTAAAATCCTTCATTTTTTGACTGTTTTTGAGGGTGCGTTTGGTGTGTATGCCGGCTCACTGATTTCGTTCTTGTCGTCCTGTTCGGACCTGCGTATAATGCCTCGTTGGTTGTTTGAAGCCGTTGGGACAAATAGCTAGGTGTTGAGACAAATAGTTAGCCGTTGAGATAAACAGTTAGCCGTTGACATAAACAGTTAGCCGTTGAGATAAACAGTTAGCCATTGGGAAAAATAGTTAGCCGTTGAGATAAACAGTTAGCCGTTGACATAAACAGTTAGCCGTTGACATAAACAGTTAGCCGTTGAGATAAACAGTTAGCCATTGGGAAAAATAGTTAGCCATTGGGAAAAACATCAGGTTAGCTCCTTGTCTCAACACCGTACAAACTCACTTTCGCGCCCGTAGCTCAGAAGGATAGAGCACCGGTTTCCTAAACCGGGGGTCGACGGTTCGAATCCGCCCGGGCGTATTCATAACCTGAAACTCAGCCCCTGTTAGAGGTGATTTGCAGCGCAACGCTTAGCATTGAAGGGCACAATTCTAAGCAGTGCCGAGTCAAGGATACCGGCAAGAAATTCCAACCAGCAGTGCCAGCGGCAGGCGACTTTTTGCCGCCGGCTGATTGAAAAAAGGGGTTCCGGCTGCGTTGCGCAACGCAGCCGAGATAATCGCCCGCCACAAAGAAGGCGGTTAAAGTTGGCTACGGGTATGATTTTAACGAGAAATGACACAAAATGAGAGAAAAGGAGCGCGTTTTTAACGAAAAGTGACCAAAATCGCAAGTTTTGGGTCAAATTCGGATTTTTTGTGCGTATTTCACGTTTTTTTCACTAACCGATCGCTGTCTGCTATCTTTGCTTGACACTTAAGGGCGGTTGGGGGAAAATGGAGAAAATGGAGGGGTAGGATTTGGACATTATCAGTATTAGGAAATAAAATGGCTAAGAAGGAGTCAAAGCCGAAAAGAAAAGCAAAAGGACCTCCTAAAGCTAATCATGCTGGTAATGTTATTCTTCATATCAGTGATTTGCATTTTGGCAAACCAATTTCAGATAGCGAACTTCGAGACAAAAAGATTGTTTTTGATCAATTTAATAAAACATTAAGTAATCTATCAAAAGATTGGTGGCCAACTTGTTTGTGTATAACAGGAGATATTTCTCATAAAAATGAGACTGCTGGTTATATTGAAGGAGCTAAATGGCTTGTCGATTTGATGGATTTGTTGTCAATCGATAAAAACAACTTATTCATATGTCCTGGAAATCATGACCTTGACCGTGATTGTGCAGCAACAATTCAACAGCCAAAAACGGAAGCAGAAATTGATCATCTGATTACTATTAAGAGACAGGTTGAATTCGAAAAACCATTTCAGAAATATATTGAGTTTCTTGAAAATATCGGTGTAAGCAAATACCATTACACAGAAAACAATTTACAAACATCATTTTTATTTGGCATGCGATTAACATCCGGTTTAATGCGTTTTGTTTGCTATAGTCCCTACTTTCATGATTGGGACGATAAATCAAAACAAGTAGTTATAATAGGAAATAAACCGCTCGATTGGATGGAGGGAGAGAGATTAATTTCACGAAGACCAAATTATGAAGAAGTGTGCGTAGTATTAATGCATTGCCCGCGGGAACGTATGGCTGATACTGAACGCCATTCCTATAATTCCCTACAACCAGCCACGTGGCATCGTATAGCAACGATGTCGCATCTTATTTTAACAGGTCACGATCACCAAAAACCCGAACCTTTTGATTCAACGGGATGGTGGGCTTATACTTCAGGCATTGGAACAATTTTTAATGGGATAAAATATGGCAATAGTTTTCAATTAATAAAGATAAATCGAATGGAGCAATGTTTTGAACAGAAACCTTTTTACTGGAGTGAAGGTTCTCTTTCATGGATAGAATCAGAAGGTTTTCAAAAGAAATGGCCTTTTAAAAGAGAAAAGGAAGAGTCTGAATTTATCAATACAAGCGCACAAGATGAATCATCAGGTGAGCGGGCTAAAAATCTGGCAGACCATCTTTGGGAATGTATCCGTAAGAGAGATTATAATGGTGCTGAAATTTTATGGAATAAAGATAAGAATTGGTATTTAGCAACAAAAGATAAAATTCATCATAGATGGAGCAAGCAAATTGATCAATGTGTTCTGGAAATTAATTTAATGAGAGATAATCCATGATAGACATAGCTGAACAGGAATTCAGAATCCAACTCATAGGCATTCTGAAGAAAAAAGATGTAGATGAAGCTCTGCCTTTGCTCGCAGAAAAGGCATTTCACGAAATATGGTGTGATAAAGCTGTGGCTATTTATTCGCTATGTGATAAAAAAGACAAAGCCCGTGAGATAATCGAATGGGCCAAAATAAATGCAGATGTTGTAACGTGGCACAACTGCCTTTTAGAATATGCCAGTGCGCTATTAAAAAAATATCTTGATACCAATAAACAAAAGTTCATTTCTTTTGGTCAAGCTACTCCATCAGACCGTAATATCCTGAAAGAAGTTGTAGAATCGCTTTCGCCGATAGTTGAACATATTAAAGCTGATGATAGAATATCAAATCCTATTGAGTATAAAGCATTACTTAAGACGATTACTGCCATTACCATTCTTGGTGAAGCAGAATCTCTGAAGACACTCGCATCAATCCTTAGGAAATACAGGCCCATTTCTTTGGAATATATTAGATTAGTTCTTAGCAAACTGCTACCACCTGATACAGATATTACACGTCGCATCTATGAGGAATACAAAAACAATCTTGAAGCAGATATGCTAGCGTTAGTTGTAGAGGCGGAACTCTGCGACAATGCAAAAGAAGCATTCGAAAAAGGTAAGCAACTAAAAATAAAAGTTCGTTCCCCTTCGGAAAAAATAGAATTATGTGGTATGCTTTTTCAGATTTCGCAACAAATCGATGCTGTTGCGATGAAGGATGCCAATGTGATAACCGAAGAGTTGCTTGGAAAGAATGATACGCTAACTAACGTTATTGCAGCGGCAATTCAATTAAGACAAGGAAATATCCCATCAGCAAAGGATATTTTAGAGAAGCACAGAAATGAAGATAATCCACAATGGTTACAGGTATACTCATATTGTCTATTTTCAGAAAATAATTATAAGGATGGACTGACGTATTTTTCAAAGGCGATCGATAAGTTTCCTAGTTATGAAATGTATAAAGTTCTCGGTGAGGCAGCATTTAGAGCTGGCTTTATCGATAAGGCAATCTTAGCTTTTGAGACAATTCTTGACGCTACACCTTCAGATAAAATTACGAGAGTAAAGGTGGCCCAGCTTTATCTTAAGGCAAACGACTATAAGGGTGCGGAACCACATTTAAAAAAACTTTGGGAAATTGACAAAGGTAATATGCCCTATGGGATAAACTATGCCGTCTGCGTGGCAAAACAAGGTAGAGTAGATGATGCAATTGAGATATACAAATCCTTGTGCAATCGAGATAAGCCGCCTGTAGAAGCAATCGTTGCAGTTGCCCAACTATATCAAATAAAGCATCAGCCTCAGGAAGGATTTAAATTTATTAATAATTACAAAGATGCTTTTTGGGATAATCCTGGATTTCTGATGATTTATATGAATCTTGGCTATGCAGCCAATCAGGAAACGGCAGCACATGAAGCTTTTGTCAGAGCATTAGAATTACAAGCCGCAGGGAAAGCGCCCGCTGAAATAATTCAAACAAAGACCTTAGATGACCTGCTTCAACATCATAAACAATGGACTGAAAGAACGGAGATGATATGCAAGAATATCTTACAAGGCAAATTCCCATGGCTGACAGCAGACAATCTACTTAATCATGCAACACTTATGGGCTGGGCCATACGGACTCAGCCCATTATATTGTTCGATGATATCGTTTCTCGTGCATCCTATACAATATATTCAACTAATGGATTTCATCCGAGAGAAATAAATGGTAGGCGGAGTTTGGAGCCATTAGAAATACCAACAAAGGGAAGTGAAGTAGTAATTGATTTGTCTTCAATAATAACTTTATATCGCCTAAATTTGTTGGAAAAGACAAATGACTATTTTGGCAAAATCTACATTTCTACCAGATATGTCCCTCATCTAATCGCCGATGCAAGCAGTCTGGAATTTCATCAGCTTTCACATATAAAGTCCACTAAATTAATAAAGCATGATATAGATTCAGGAAGCATTTCAGTATTGGAGAAGTCGGATACGACTGGCAACAAATCATATCCGTACGTACATGAATATACTGACGATACGAAAGAACATTATTACCGGCTTATAGATGTTTGTAAGGTATTGTCTGATAATGGAAAAATAACTAAGTCGAAGAATGCCGAACTCCTTAGGATCGCAGCCAAAGGAAGCGGTGTTGATGATAAACATCCATCATTACAATATTCTCAACAAATACTCATCGAACTCTCTACGCTTAAAACGTTGATAAACTTTAATATTTATGATGCTTTAAAGGATTCATTTAAAGTTAGCATTAATCGTGAATCAAAAAGGGCTCTTGATGCTGACCTCACAACTATAGATCATCAAGAACAAATCCAAAGCTGGAACGATGAACTCAGGAACAAGATAAATGATTTTAAGAAACTTGCACCAGCTTATGGAAATAAAAAATATGAGTTAGATATTTCAATGGATTCTTATCATTTGGCTAAAATTAAAAACTTAAATCTATTAATTGATGAAAGGGTAATGCAAACAATTGCATTGAACGATGATAAATTTAAAGGCGAAATATTTAGTACCGATTGTCTTTTGAAGGCATTTGAAAAAGAAAAGTTTTTGAATGAAACTATGATTACTGAAGCTTTTTTGAAGTTGATGCGATGGCGATATCGGTTTTTTATTCCAAGTGTAGATATGCTCTTATGCCTTGCAAAAGAATATTCAGTTAATCCTCCCGGACAAGATTTACGAGAAGTAGCATTATATTTACATGATTGCATGAGAGACCCCGGCCTTTTTGGAGGGCCTGAAAATACAACTCAAAAAGAATCTATGTCAATCAGACTTTATTCTAAATGGACTAATATAGTCACAGAATTTTTGGTCGGCGTCTGGGCGGATATGGAATTTACTGAGGATAATGCAAAAAAATTAACAGAATGGGTTATCGAAGAATTTTATCCATCAATGCCAAAGAATAGAAATCAAGGCGTTATACTGCCTGAATTTCTGTCCAGAGTAATAATCGATTATTTTTTGATTCTTATTTTCAATATCAAAGATACTTCTCGGGCCAATAAGGCATTGCAGATAATCGCAGAGAATTTAAACATGAATGAAAAAGAATACTTTAAAACTGTTGCAGAGGTAATAGATAGATATGTCGCATACTAAAGAAGAAATCAAGCAAGCCCAAAAATATCTGATGACCATTGCTACTAAACACTCAAAAATAGTAGATGGTAGAACTCTTACAATTCTACAGAAGAACAAAATATATGAATCGTTAAACCCTGATAAAACTTTCGAAGAAGTGCCGCCGATTTTAAATAACAAAAATCATCCCAATAGAATTTCCGGCCCCGCAGGTCCTTTGTTTTTTTATTTGACACAAAGAACACCTCCTAAAGGGAATATAGTGAACTTGACAGAATTGTTTTTCGCAACAAATATTGACATAAGAAAAGCGTCTTTTGACTATTTCTCTAATCTGGAAGATAAAGAAATACCTATCTTAACGCCAAATAGCAGGACTATACTTAAAGCTTTAGGAGAGCCACTACTTTCAACACATGATAAGAAATGGAGAGAGGCAGCAGTGGCAATATATGATGCATTAAATGAAGATTGGTATTGTAATTATGCGGCTGTAAAGCAATGTCTTCATGGAAATTATGTTGACGGGGTTAGTGAATATCTTACAAAAATTATAAGGCCAACAATTCCCTCCGTAGATTCTGTAACACCCGGAGTATGGGAAGCATCGGAACAGAAGGAAAATATCTTAAGTGTTATAGATAAAATCATTGATGAATCTATCGATATAGAAGCCGCCTTAAATAAGTATTTTTTAAGATTAGGCCATTTGCCCTTGAGGGGGGAATTATCTATTATTAATTTAATTGATAAATGGCAAGCCAAACATAGCACACTCGATGATATCTGGAAAATTCTCTGGGCCTGGGCAGATTCATTCTCGATTCCACTGCCGAGATATCATGTCTGTGCATACTTTATATCCAAACCAGATTTAGTGCCGGAAGATAATCACGCAAAATTATGGCATGAGATCGTAGAAGTAATACATATACCTAACAATGAAGAGGAAGACCTTGAATGGACTCAGGCATGGAGAATATTTTGTGAAATAGCGAGGCATTACTGTTGCCATTTAGAAGCTCGATTGCCATTTAAGAATGGTGAAATAATCGCCTCACAAGCTTGGTGGCTTGCTGTTCAGATATGCAATCTCTTTACTTCTAAAAAAGCAGAAGTCAAACGATTAAGAAATCAAACGTTTCTTCCAGAATTGACATTATCTTCAAGAATTTGGCAAATTGCATCTCCGGCGATGAAACCATCATCGTTAAGATTATTAACGCTCAATACAAATTCAATGTTTTCTATATCTCTTCAAGCTATGCTCGGAAATAATTTGGATTTATTAAAACCAAGTTCTATGACTAAAGAAGACCATATAAAAATTGAACATGCGTTAAGCGGCACAATCCTGAATGTATTTCCTCCGAAAGTCATAGATGATTCTAAGAAAGTATATTCTTTTGAAAATTCTATTATAGATACTGCTAAAAAATGGCTTCCTTACGTAGAAGACGACAAAACTAAGGAAATGATTAATGTTTTTGTCGCTGGTATAGAAAAACTCATTATTCCTGCTGATTTCGAAAATATGGTAATGAAATTCACAAATTCGCATTATGGAGATCAATTGTTAATCGCGAGTTATCTTAAGAATATGACCTATATAGAAGAAATTAGTCTGGATGTAATATGGAAAGCAATCAATGATTCTAACTGGCGAGAAGCAGCACTAAGCAAATCACAACCTTATGTATTGCAGCTTATATTCGATGCTTTAAATGAAATAGAAAGCAGATATCAGGAAAAATGGGCTTATAACTTACCACATTTTTATGCTCTTGAATTAGAGAAAGCAACGGAACCAGAAAAGAAAAAACACCTTTTTGGTTGTGTTATTTATTCTTCATTATGTGGAGATACGGTTAGTGCAATACAAAGGTTGCTTAAAGGCGATCACAAGCAAGATTATGAAAAGGAAGCCGAATATTGGAGTCAAAGATTAAAAGAGACACAAAAATTTGCTCCAGAATTAGTAAAAGCACGTATCAGACCAATCCTTGCTGCTCTACATATTTAACCCCTTAACAATAATTCAGCCAAAAGCAGGCAGGCAAATTAGGATTAAATCACGAATTTTGCATCGAGTTCGGTCTTTGCGCGAATCTCTTTTGCAAAATCCGCGTATGTTCTGCCTTTGTATTGGCCGGGTTTGGCCATAAGGGCGAAGGTTTGCTGTTCGCCTAATTCAACGGCGGGCTGGGAAAGGGGGATAATAAGGTTTTATAAAATTCTGGCGGCGGGAGGTCAGCTGGCGAGGACTTTTTCGATGCGTGCATCGGTTTTGTCCAGGTGGCAGCCGGGCATCTCGCTGATAGACCAGTAGAGGTCGAGGATTTGTATCGTCCTGACGAAATCTTGATAATCGGAGGGTTTGATGAGATAGCCGGCAACGCTGTTGTTGAAACATTCAAATTTATCCTGGTCGGCCCTTGAGGTCGTCAAGACCACAACGGGAATGGCTCTTAACTCAGGGTCTTCTTTTACATATTTGAGGAATTCGATGCCATTCATTTTGGGCATATTCAGGTCGAGAATAATCACGCAGGGCCTGACATTCGAATTTTTTCTGAGATACTTAACGCCCTCTTCGCCATTGATAAGGCGCACCACCGCATTGGCTACGTTAAGGTCCTTCAAGGCCCTTTTAACGGTCATAGCATCGACGGTATCATCTTCAAGAAGAAGAATCGGCTGTAAGGTGCGCATTTTTAACCCCCTAACTCATTCAGAATCAGATGGAAGAGCAACATATCAAGAAAGCCGGGAGACATAAAAGCCGGTCCTGATTTATGACAGGAAGACCATTTAAATATTTTCCGCGCCATATCAAAATGTATTTGCATCATAAGGATGCGGCTTTTATGAATTTGTCAAGTCCCCCACTTCTTCGATTCGGCACACGCACCATGTCTTTACCCCAATAAAGCATATCAACAATTAAAGACAATGGTAAGACAATATCGTCACTAATATGATGTGATTTTAGCAGAAAAACCCCTGATTTTTAATCAGGATAAGGATTACTTCCGAAAAGGGAAAACGGTAAAAGACGTTATCGGTCCTATCGCCAGGAAGCATCTGTGAGTTGATTATCGGACAGCGACAGGGGATTAAACGCCAAAGCTCAGGTTAATGGAGCTTTTTTCGTTTTTTTTCTTTTCGCGGGCATGTCCATAATTAAAGAAAAACCCCCGAACCGCCGGGGGTTCGGGGATTTGGGGTTTTAGTTTGAGAGGCGTGAATCGTTAATATAATCCTCGCGAGGGAAGTTGAGACGTGCGAATTGGCCGCGGTATTTGAGCGCGGCGCGGTCGTAGGCGCGAGCGGCTTCGATTTCAGTGGCGAAACGTCCAAGCCAGATAATTTTGCCCTTATACTTGATTTTGGCGGCCCATTTTTGTGCTCTTTTATCGAAATATACGCCGATGTATCTGGACGAGGTTTTGGACCTGGTTTTTCGCCTGTTGCAGGTATTCTGCCAGTGGGTTGCGAGGCGGAGGTTGTCCCTGCGATTATCAAGGGTTTTGTTATTTTCGTGGTCAACGAGAAGCGCCTCAGGTGGATTCATAATTTGCCTGTGCATCGAAAAGGATGTGTATTTACCATCGGCGTTACGGTCGAAACGAACGGCATACAGACAATCATCTTTTCCCTTTGCAATCCAACGGTATTGATTCAGCCAGTAGAAATCGTCGGGGTCAACAATCGCGAAAAGGCCGTTTCCGAGGGGAATTTTTCGGAAAGGATAATCATATCGGCAACGGCGGAAGAGCAGAATTGGACAAGCACAGATACGGTCGAGCCAATTCGGTATCGGTATTGTAAGTGCAGCAGCCATTTTTCTCACTCCTTTTTCCAAAACAAAGCAGTAAAAACACAGAAGTTGCGTTTTTAGTTTTTTTCCCTTGCCCCAACCTTCCGGGCCAACCTCTTACACAACTGTGCCAACTACCTGCCCTGTCTTGGGCTGCTACCTTGCCGGGCCCGGTAATGCTGCCGAGACCAGCGAGTATGAATTATAACAAATAATAATGCGATGTCAATAAAAAAGTAACATTTTTTAAAAAAATGTATAAAGTAACATAAGCGCTTGTTTTTACGGGAGTTACGATTTAAGCGTAACGGCGTCCGGCGAAAAAATTTATAATATATTACGAACGCCCAACACGAAGGGATTTGCCAATCGAGTTTTCAGCAGCACCAAAGGTTGCCGGTTTCAAACGCAAAATACCCGCTACAACGGTTAAAGTGCAACCGGCTTACAAAGATTTCGCGGGCTTGCGGCGACCCTGCCACAAATTTTGCAGAGGAATCTGGCGTTCCTGACAAGGTCCTTGTACTGTTTTGGATTGCTGATTTGAAAGCCGAGGTTGTTGAGGTAGCAAAGGTGCCTATTGTGGCCCGAATGGGGCATACTTGTCTTTGCCATTTTATTTATCTCCTTTACAAAAATTACTTCTAAGCCTTCTGTGAAATTCGTAACTATTTATTAAATAACGACTTATGTCATTATTTTTCTTGCAATCTCCTCCGCCTCGGTTATTAT
>JAFGDN010000038.1 GCA_016932095.1 Sedimentisphaerales bacterium | reverse complement strand
GCGGCAAAATCATCGACTGTAACTCAAATCTATCGCCTATCTGTTCCTGCCTCTGTTAAAAATCACTCATTTTGCAGAAGTCTTAAAATTACTTCGTTAAAACCTGTTTTTCACGATAATGAAGAATAGCAAAAGCGAGGACAAAAAAAAGAGCGGCGGCAGAAATATAATTAACAACCAGCGGCAGCATCCGTCCGTGATGATTCATCATAGCCATCGGACCAAGTCCAACGCTGAGAAAGTCGAGGAGCAGGCCGCCGGCGAGTGCGCAGGCGACGACGGAAAGCAGATAAATGACAGCGGTCTTTCGGCCGAGGATTTTCCAAATCGTAACAATTGAGGCGGCGTTAGTGGCCGGGCCGGTAACGAGGAACACAAAGGCGGCTCCCGGGCCAAGCCCTTTCATCATCATAGCGGCGGCAATCGGGACGGAGGCGGTCGCGCAGACGTAAACGGGTATGCCGAGCGCCATCATTACGAGAATCGCGAGTATGCCGGAGGGGAGTTTTTCGGCGAAAAAATCATCTGGGACGAGGGCGGAGATAAAAGCCGCGATTATAATACCAACGACGAGCGGCCAGGCGATATCGCGCGGGAGGGTAATAAAGCCGTAACGCAGTCCGTTCCATATCTTGTTTATGCGAGACGCAGGACGGCAACATTCGTCAGTGCAGCTATTTTTGTTGTCCGGCGTTTGGGGCTGCGCTTTATCGAAGAGATTAACCATAGCGCCGCCAAAGACGCCGGTTATGAAGGCGGCAATGGGTCTAAAGACAGCGAAAACCCAGCCGAGGAGTGAGTATGTAACGAGGATGCTATCTATGCCGGTTTGTGGTGTGGAGAGTAAAAAGGATATTGCCGAGGCGCGGCTTGCGCCGTGTTTGTAAAGGGAGGTAGTAACGGGGATGACGCCGCAGGAGCACAGGGGCAGCGGGACGCCGAAAAGCGAGGCCTTGACGACGGGCCAGATTCCCCTTCCTCCCAAGTGCCGTTCGACAAGCTGAGGCGAGATGAGGATACTAAGCAGGCCGGCCATAAAGAAGCCAAAGAGCAGATAGGGCGACATTTCGAGGGCGGTATCGAAGAAACCGAACGCAATTGATTTAACAAAATCGGTCATAATCAAACCTTATATCAAGACACTCCTAACATATCTTTCATATCTTTATCTACGTCGCCGACGGGGCTGATGCTGAATTTTTCGACGAGGACGTCGAGGGCGTTTTTGCTGAGAAAGGCGGGCAGAGTGGGGCCGAGCTTGATATTTTTTATGCCGAGGTGGAGCAGTGTAAGCAGGATAGCGACGGCCTTTTGCTCATACCAGGACAGGACAAGCGACAAGGGCAGGTCATTTACGCCACAGTTGAAGGCCTGTGCGAGTGCGAGCGCGATTTGGACTGCGGAGTAGGCGTCGTTGCACTGGCCGCAATCGAGGAGTCGCGGGATGCCGTCGATAGAGCCGAAATCGAGCTTGTTGAAGCGGTATTTGCCGCAGGCGAGGGTGAGAATGACGCAATCGCGGGGGAGTTTCTGTGCGAAATCGGTGTAGTAGTTTCTACCCGGCTTAGCGCCGTCGCAGCCGCCGATGAGGAAGAAGCGCCTGATTTTGCCTTTTTTGACGAGGTCGATGATTTTGGGGGCGACGGCAAGGGCGGCGTTTCGGGCGAAGCCGATAGTGATGAATTTTTCGGGTTCATCTTCTGTAAAGCCGGGGGCGGCGAGGGCAGCGTTGATGACGGGGGTGAAATCACGGTTAGTGATATGAGTTACATCGGGCCAGCCGACGAGACCGGAAGTGAAGATACGGGATTTGTAGGTGTCTTTGGGTTTTTGGAGGCAGTTGGTTGTCATAAGAATAGCACCGGGGAAGCGGTCAAATTCGATGCGCTGGTCCTGCCAGGCGCCGCCGAAGTTGCCGACGAGGCGCCTGTACTTTTTAAGGCCCGGGTAGGCGTTGCAGGGAAGCATTTCGCCGTGGGTATAGACGTTGATATTTTTACCCTGTGTCTGTTTGAGCAGCTCTTCGAGGTCTTTAAGGTCGTGGCCAGAAACAACGATACATTTGCCTTTGAGAGGTGTAATTCGAACCTGCGTCGGCTCGGGGTGGCCATAGGCGCCGGTGTTGGCAAAATCGAGCATTTCCATTGCTTTAAGATTCATTGCGCCGGTATCGAGGGCGGTCTGGAATAATTCGCCGACGTCGGCTGGTTTTTGGGTGAGGCGAGCGAGTGTTTTATGTATGAAGGCGTAAACGGCGTCGTCCTCTTTGCCGAGGATTGCGGCGTGGTCAATGTAGGCAGATGCGCCCTTGAGGCCATAGACGATTAATTCCTGAAGGCCTGCGACGTCGGGGCCGAGCTTGTTGATTTTTTCCTGTATGCCGACGAGGAGCCCCTTTTCGAGGAGAGCATCGAGCGAGCCGAGTCCGGTCCACCACTGGACATCACAGGTGAATTGTTCAGGGGTTTGGCCTTTGCGTTTTGAGGCGGTTTCGTAGAGTGATTTTGCCCTTTCGCGGAGCGAGGCGGCTTCAATGAGAAAGGTCTGAAACCTGACGGGGTCGAAATTGACGTTTGTAAGGGTGCTGAATAACGCTTCGACGGTGAAGACGTTGACGCTTTTGTCGATGCTGCCCAATTGCCTTGCCCTGTGGGCGTAGCGGGATATGTCTTTGATGGCGTAAATCAAGAGGTCCTGAAGCGTCGCTGTCTGTGGGTCTTTGCCGCAGTTACCGAAGGCGGTGCAGCCGATGCCTTTGGCGGTCTGCTCACACTGATAACAAAACATATTCATAATTAGTTTCCCTAAATCCGAATTTTGTAAACAGATTTCATATCACGCACGAACCATGACGAGAAGCATTTTGAATTTTTCGGGTGCGGCAACCTCGTGAGGGACGCCGGCGGGCATAACGATTAACTTTCCCGATGTTACGTCGATTTGCTTTCCGGCAATGGTTATTTCAGCGCAGCCATCGATTACCTGCACGACCGCGTCGTATGGGGCTGTATGCTCGCTGAGCTTTTGGCCCTTGTCGAAGGCGAAGAGCGTAATTGTGCCGACGGGCTTGTCAATAATGGTTTTGCTGACTATAGAATCGTCGGTGTAATCAATCAGGGCGTTCACGTCAACTGGTTTTGCCATACAACTTTCCAATGCAGCGGATTTGCCTTTATCGTTCATCGTTTACTCCTTTTACTTCCATTTTGTTCGGACAACTGTCCAAGGGTAAGTTCTCCTAAAAAGGAGTTTATCGTTTTCTGGAGGCGAGCAAGTTCCGGATTGACGGGGCATTTGGCAGAAAGGCCGCAAAATCTTTTCGAAACGAGGCATCGGCTAAGTATGACAGGCCCCTGGACGGCCTCGACAACCTGCCGGACGGTTATTGTCGAGGGCTTTCTGTCCAGCATAAACCCTCCTTCGGATCCCATTTCGCTTTTAACGATGCCTGCCCTGTGCAATCGCTGGAGGAGCTTGCAGGCGAGCTGCGAGGGGATTTTGCAACGTGAGGCGAGAACTTTCGTCGAGACCGGCTCGCGGTCGAAACTGCCCGCCAGGTCAACAGCCGCCCTTAGCGCGTAATCGGTATTTCGCCTGATAATATCCATTCTTCAATCCAACAACAGGGCTATAGGACTAATATAGTCCTACATTATACCTAAGTCAACGATAAAATGTTCGATTTTGCAAAAATATTTTTTTCAAACGGCCCTGCTTCAGCCCGATACAGCGATATCGCCGGATGAAGAAATCGCGACATTCTTTTTCAGCCCTTTTGACGAAGCAAAACGATATTCTGCGGCGGTCATAAGAATAACCTCGTTATCGTTGACGCTGATTTCGATATTCTGCCGCGGGGATTTACCGCGAATAACGTCAGCGAGGACGAACGCTTTTTCGAGGCCGTCGCCGGTATGGTAGTTAGCGACCTCGTCGGGCTGGGCAAGGCGATTGTCGTCGTATATTGAATCATTACCGATTTCCCTGAGCCAGGCGTAAACCTCGTCAACGGATTTGTCATTCGCCATTGCCAGCGAGACGGGACAACGCTCTACGGCGGCCTTTATGAAGGGCGTCCAGTCGCAGGTTTCCATATCGCGATAAGCGTAAAAAGCGAGGTCGGCGGTATCGCTATTGGCGCGCAGTTTTTGCAGGTAATCGATAATCCGCTGTCTTGTCCAGTCGATACCGATTTCGATTTCGGGGGCTGGAACATACTCCTTATCAGGCGACGGGAGTTTCGGGTCGGTATGGACGAAGTCGGCAAGCTCCTCGACGAATTGCCGAGCCATCGGCATCA
Source organism: Sedimentisphaerales bacterium (assembly GCA_016932095.1). Taxonomy (GTDB): domain Bacteria; phylum Planctomycetota; class Phycisphaerae; order Sedimentisphaerales; family Anaerobacaceae; genus Fen-1362. Next base: position 58,974 of record JAFGDN010000038.1, on the reverse strand, counting down.
CGGGCTGAAGGAATTGCGCGAGGGCGTGCCTGCCCTGCTTTTTCCCGGGGTCTATTTTATTTTCGGTTATAAATTCGCAGAGCGAATCGCAACGGATTCTTCCGGGGATTTCATAAGCGACAAAATCCTCATCCGAAACCTCTTCGAGAAGCTTTTCGTGCGTGTTGTCGGCGATTCGGAAGTCGGAGCCGTGCTCGTAATGAAATAAGGTTTCGGCCTTTATAAACTGCGGATGGCCGCGGCAATCCCTGCAAAGCTGGAAGTATTTCTGGTAATCGCGATTACTCCTGAGGAAATTGGCGAAAATCACGACTGAAAGCCCGGTGGAGAGATACGAGCCGAGCTGGTTTGTGAAACGCGAGTAAGTTTCCGGTTTTATGGTGGCCTGTTTGTAAAAGCAGTGAACGTAGCCGGTGGAGTGCGAGATAATTGTAACGTTTTCGTGGCGAAGGGCTCGCTGTGCCTTGTATGAAACGGCGGTGCCGTTGAACCACATCGCCTTTGTAACGAGGCGCCTGTTGTTGGTGAGGACGCCGTCGCGTATGTCTATGAAATTTTGCGAGTGAAGGGGCGTGAGAACAGCGTAGATGTCTTTAAGCGGGATGCCGCAGACGATAAAGGCGGCGGCGGCGTAAAGGGTGGAGAGTGAGACACATTCGCCGGCTTTTTTGGCGTAACCGGGCTTTCGCAGGAATGCATCCATCGCCTCGACGGTCTCGGTTTTCCAGTATGGGATGACTTCATCACCGTATTTGTCGAGGCCGAAGTGTTTTCGGATATCGACGTCGAAATAATATTTATCGCCCTCGTAGCCGAAAAGGCCGTTGCTTTTGGCAATATCTTCGGGAGAAATGAACTTTTCAAAGCGTTTCAGCTCCTTTGCCTTGCTGGTCAGGCCCCAGGTTTCCAAATCGAGATTGAAATCGTATTCATCCATTATGAACTGGCGAAGGCGAAGCAATTTTTTGTAGCTGTCCTTGCCTTCGAGCTTTTTGAAGCAACTGAGGTTCCGCCACTTCCAGACGATGGGGCTCATTATATTGGCGAGAATAAGGGCGTAGAACAGTTCAGGGAAGACAAAGACCTCCATATCGGAAAGCGTTACGGCAGAGCTGTATTTTTCGAGGTCTTCCGGTTTTACTTTCATATTGACCAGTCCCTTCTGCCGCGACACCAGGAAAGTAATTCGCAGGCCTGACACTGTGCCCGACATCTGCCGGTGCAATCTTCCAAAATGCCGATTCTGGAAAGCGCGAAATCGTATTTGACGGGGTCAGCCGGCTCGATTTCCGTGAAACGGCGGGTTATTTCAAGGGCGGTTTTAAGGGAAACGCTGCTTCTATTGTGAAGGCCGAGGATTTTACAAAGTCGGTTGATATGAACGTCAACGGGAACGATTAGTTTTGATTTGTCGATTGAACTCCACAAGCCGGTGTCAACGTCGTCTTTGCGAACCATCCAGCGAAGAAAGAGGTTCAGCCGTTTGGCGGCGCCGCCGAGAGAGGGGCCGGCGAGAAGATAGGCAATGCCGCTTTTGCCCCTGCTTACAGAAGCGGATTTGTGCATATTCAGCAAGGTTCCGCAAAAGCGGGACAAGGCGGGGATGATGTTTTCATCGGCGGGGCTGTAAAATTTGAGAAAGAATTTTTCGAGGCCGGCGTATTCGGCGAGGACCCGCTTAAACAGCATAAGCAAATCGGATATATCGTCGCCGGCGGTGAAACGGTGTTTGAAATCCCTGAGGTTAGTTCTGTCGCGCTGATTAAAGTTGAGGACAAACTGGTAAGGGCTTTTGCCCATCCGGCCAAGCAGGTTACTCAAACTTTTCTCAATCTGCTCGACGCGGCCGTATGCGAGAGACGCGGCCAGGAAGCCGGCGAGCTCCATATCCACGGGATTCGAATATTCGTAAACGAATTGGAGAGGGTCGGGCTTAATGAGTCCGCGACGATTGTATTTTTCATAAAGCTTTTCGAGGACCGGCTTTAGATTTTGCTGCAAACAAGCGGCTTTGGCATGACGGGAAGCGGCGGCAGTCGTTATCATTAAATGACCCTCATCAGCCGGCGGTGCGGTATTTGTCTATGAGCTTCTGCAGACGATTGTAATCGGGTTGGCGCTCATAAAGCGGGCGTTTGTCATCGCTGTATATTGCAATTTCGTCCTCGAAGGTCGTTTTGTTGGGATTGATATAAAAGACGCCTAAAAGGAGCTTGCCGGTTTCGGTTGCTTTTTTGAAAGCGGCGGCGCGGTTGTATGGGTCGTGGGTCTGGTCGAGATAACAGGTATTGTCCTTGAACCACTGCCAGGTATTGATTTTATTGAAGGTAACACAGGGCTGGAAGACGTCAACGAGGGCGTAGCCCTTATGGGTAATGGCTTTTTTGAAAATCTCTTTGGTCTGGTCGGCGTCGCCGATGAAGGCGCGTGCGACAAAGCCAGCGTCGAGTGCAATCGCGACGGCGAGAGGATTAAACGGTTCGAGGATGACGCCGGCGACCTGGACGGGGGTTTTGAAGCCGCGCTGACTGGTAGGCGAGGCCTGACCTTTAGTGAGGCCGTAAACCATATTGTTGTGGACGATGTTGGTTATGTCCGGGTTTCGCCTGATGTTGTGAATGAAGTGGTTGCCTCCTTCGCCATACATATCACCGTCGCCGCTTTCTGCGATAACGACCATAGAGGGATTGGCGGCCTTAATGGCGACGGCGGGAGGCAGGGCTCGGCCGTGAAGGCCGTTCAGGAAATTGGTCTTGAAATAATGTGGTATTTTGGCGGCCTGACCGATGCCGGTTACCATAACGAGTTTTTCGGGGCCTATATCCAGCTCGGTCAGCGTGCGTTTGAGGACGGTAAGGATTCCGTAATCGCCGCAGCCCGGGCACCAGGCAACATCGATTTGGCCCATATCAAAAAGTTTGGGGTCCATAAACTCCTCACTTCAAAATTTTCTTCAGGCCGGCTGTTACCTCTTCGACGGTAAAGCCCAGGCCGTTGTATTTCAAAAGTCGGTTTTCGATTTCGATACCGGTGTTGAGGCGAATGAGTTTGGCAAACTGGCCGGTGGCGTTGCCTTCGAGGACGACGACTTTTCCGGCTTTGCCGAGTAAATCGGCCGTCTTCTGATGCAGGGGATAAACCTGGCTGTAATGTAAAAGCGAGGTATCATCCCTATCTAACCGACTAATCGCTTCCTTTACGACGTGATAGGTTGAGCCCCAGCAGACGATGAGGTTCTTATACTTTTGCTTAGGGAAAAGTTCCGGAGGGATGATTTCTTTTTTGGCAGATTCGAGCTTTTTGAGGCGTTTATCCACCATTTTGATTCTGAGCTGTAAATCCTCGGTAATGCGGCCATATTCGTCGTGCTCGTCGCTATCGAGGCAGACAAGGCCCCGGCCGAAGCCGGGGATGCCGCGGGGTGAGACGCCGTTTTTTACAAGCTCATATCTTTTATAATCTGCTTCGGTTTTGACGAAATATTTTTCGACTTTAACTTTGGCCAGGTCGAAGCCGGGGATATTGTAATAGGAATCGACGAGATACTGGTCGGTAAGGAGAATAACGGGCACCTGGAATTTGTCGGCGAGGTTAAAGGCGCGGGCAGTAAGGTAAAAGGCCTGTTCGAGTGTGCCGGGGGCGAGGAGTATTCGAGGAAATTCGCCGTGTCCCGAATAGAGTGCGAATTCGAGGTCGGCCTGCTCGGTGCGCGTGGGCAGTCCCGTGGCCGGCGCGGGTCTCTGGCCCAAGTTTACGACCAACGGGGATTCGAGCATACCCGCCAGGGAAAGCCCCTCGACCATAAGCGCAAAGCCGCCGCCAGAGGTTGAAACCATAGCGCGTGCGCCGGCGTACCAGGCGCCGATTGCCATATTCACAGCGGCGATTTCGTCCTCGGCCTGCTCGGCAATTACGCCGAAGTCCCGGCCGTTGCGGGCGAGGAAAGTAAGGACGGGCGTGGAGGGGGTCATAGGGTAAGATGAGATAAAGTTGCAGCCCCCTGCTATTGCGCCGAGGCCGATGGCGTCGCCGCCGTTAAGGAGAAGCTGGTCTTTGACGCCGGCATCGGGTTCGATTGTGAAGGCCAAACCAATCCGGCCGGCGAGGTCTTCAGCAAGTTGAAAGCCGGCTTCGGCGGCCTTCGTATTCTTTTCCACTATGTCGGCGGCCTTCGAGGCAAAGAATTTCTTTACGTAATCGAGGATGTCCGGCAGCTTCATTCCGAGCAGGCCGGCGAGCAAGCCGACGGCGACGACATTGGAGAATACCTTGTTGCCGATATCGGTGGCAATTTTGGTGAATGGGGCTTCGACGAACCTGAAATTGCCGTGAACTTCATTGCCTACAACCTGCTCTTCCGCGATGACGATTGTGTTTTTAGATATTCTGTCGCGGAGGTGCTCGACTGCGCCTTTGTTTAATGGGATGAGCAGGTCGATTCGGTTCACAAACGCCGAGACGGGTTTTGAGGCGACGCGGATTTCGGTTGAGTTTTTGCCGCCCCTGACGCGAGACATATATTCCTTTGTGGCGAAGACGTTGCAGCCGGCGCCTTTGAGCATTCGCGTGAGGATTCCTTCGACGGTTTGAATGCCCATACCGGCCTGGCCGCAGAGGACTATCGAGACGTCAGTGTTTTGTTTCTTTGCCATATTCGTCCCATTCAAAACTTAATGACTATGCCCCTCATTACTGTGCTCCTACTCGCCGAGGTATAAGCTTTTAAATTTCGCCAGAAGCGAACGCAGTTTTTCGACGTTGGCAAGGTCAGTGGTCTGTTTGGTTTTCATCGAGTAAACGAGCATTTCGTGAAGTAGTGTAAGCTGTTTAATGTATTTTTCGTAGCCGGGGGCGTCGCTTTTATCGACCGGCTTGAGCCGCTGGGTCATAAAGTAGTAGCTGATAATGTGTTCTGTATCGTCGGCGTGCTTTTCCTTGACGTTAATCCAGCGGACAAGCTGGTTCATATTCGGTTTTGTCTCGCGGGACAATTCCTCAATTGATTTCATCGCCTTTTCGACGGTTGTGATATTCTCGGCAATCTGGTTAAGGCGGGCAGGGTCGTCATATATGCCGCAGGGTATCTGGCAATGGGAATACACCAGCGACGTTACAGCCAGCATTGTAACAAAGCAAATCCCTGATATAAATCCGCCACAAACGGATAAATCTCGCTTCCTGTTCATTTTTCAGGCCTCCTTATTTCTTTAATTTTCGTTAATATTGTTCGAGGTGATGAAACTCAGCGTTTTCGAGCCAGGTTTGCGGTCTTGATACAAACGTGATAATGTTTTCGAGGAGGAAATAATGCTTGTTTTCCTCATCGGCGAGCGTATTAAAGATTTCCTTTTGCCTGGGGTCAGTCGCCTCGCCCGCCTTTTGCTTGTAATAAGCGCGGCTATCCCGCTCGATATCCCGGGCCTTCTTGTAAAGGTCAATCTGGCTGTCGCCGAACTTGAATTTTTCGCGGCTTTGTCTCATCTTCGCGAAGATGGTTTTGGCGTTGGTCAGCAAAATCGTCTCTGCAACCTCGGCAGGCACACCCTGCTTCATTTTCTCAACCAACTCATAATGGCTGTGCTCCTCGTCGGCCAGCATCGTGAAAATACTTATAAGCCCCTTAGCCGGGGCGGATTCGGCCAGCTTTCGATAGTATTGCTCAGACAACCGTTCTTTTTCCAATGCGAAATCAAATATGTCCATAAGCATTCTCCTTAAAATGCACGGCTAAATCGCCGACAAGCTACGCCATTTTCTTCCATCGGATTCGATAAGCATATCCGCCTTCGGGAAATTTTCAACGCCCGCCTTATATTCGTCGGGCATCGTTGACTGGTTTTCCCAGGCCTGTAAAACCGGTTCCAGAAGTCGCCAGCAGGCCTCGACCTCATCCTGTCTTGTGAAAAGGGTCTGGTCGCCGAGCATACAATCGAGAAGCAGCCGCTGATAGGCCTCAGGCGGGACGCTGCCGAAGATATCGCTGTAGGCAAACTGCATCCGGAGCGTGCCGATACAGACCTTGGAGCCGGGACGTTTGGCCTGAAACACAAGCAAAATACCCTCCTTCGGCTGGATTTGCAGGACGAGGACGTTGGGCGGCAAATGGGGCAATCCGGCGGAGACAAACATCGAGTGAGGGACTTTTCTAAAGGTAATGGCGATTTCGGTATTCTTTACGGCCAGTCGCTTTCCGGCCCTGAGATAGAACGGCACGCCGAACCATCGCCAATTGTCGATGAACAGCTTAGCGGCGACAAAGGTTTCGGTTTTGCTTTCGTGACGAACGCCGGGTTCCTGCCTGTAGCCGGGGACCGGTTTACCATCAACGACGCCGGCGATATACTGGCCCCTGACAAAATCCGTAATCGCGTTTTGGGGGTCGATGTGGCGAATACTTCGCAATAATTTGACTTTCTCATCGCGGATGTGGTCTGCTTCGAACGAGGAGGGCGGCTCCATCGCCACCAGGGACATCATACCAAGCAGATGACTTTGAAACATATCCCGAAGCGCTCCTGCCTTGTCGTAATAGCCGCCCCTGTACTCGACGCCGAGGGATTCAGCCACCGTAATTTGTATGTTATCAATATAATTATGATTCCAGACCGGCTCAAAGATTATATTGGCGAAGCGCAGCATCATTATATTCTGGACGGTTTCCTTGCCGAGATAGTGGTCGATGCGATAAATCTGGTGTTCGCTGAAATGCTTTTGAATAACCTGATTAAGCTCAACTGCGCTTTTGAGGTCCCTGCCGAACGGTTTTTCGACGACGACGCAAACGTTTTGACAGCCCGGCACCTGGCAGGCAAGGCCGGCGTTTCCCAATCCCTCGGCTATTATGCCATACAGCGGCGGGGGCACTGAAAGATAAAAAACGCGATTACCGCCAATATTGTGCCGGCGGTCAAGCTCATTCATTTTTACAGCGACAGCTTTGTAGAATGACCCGTCATTATAATCGCCGCAGACGTAATACAAACCGGCGACAAACCTGTTCAAAACGTCCGATGAAACGCCGCCCAGCGTCTCTCGTATGGCATCAGCCGCGTCGGTCCTGAACCGTTCATCGGTAAATTGCGTCCTGCCGCAGCCAATAAGATAGAAACCGGCGTTGAGGAGTTCCCTGCCGTAAAGCTCAAATATGCTGGGCAGGAGCTTTCTGTGAACGAGGTCGCCTGAGGCCCCGAAGACGACCATCGCAACAGGCGGTGCAGGCGTCTCCGCGCAAATAATTTCCTGTGTAACTGTCGGGGATATATCACTCATCAATCAATCTTCAACCGGCTCGAACTGGTTTTTGCCTGCGCCGCAGTCGGGGCAGACCCAGTTGTCGGGCAAATTTTCGAATGCCGTTCCCGGCTTGACGCCGTTGTCGGGGTCGCCGGCCGCCGGGTCATAAATATAACTGCACATCGTACATCTGTACTTCTTCATAACGAAACCTCCATAACATTCATATATCAAATATAAGCTCGACCAGCCCAATCGGTTCTATTCGAAATTCGGAACCAACACCTTCAAAAAAACCGTGCTCCCCGATTAAATGAATATTCAGGTCCGACCACCGTATTTGCGTCCCCGTATCGACGTTTTTCACAAAAGTCAGCCGTTTACAAAATCTGCCCGGATGAGGCCAAGGACAAACCATAATACCTTTTGCCTCGTCAACCATTGCCTGGCGGCGGTCGTCGATTTTAACCCATTCACCCAATCCCCGGCAGGCGGCGTCGGTAATCTGCTGCATTTTTTGCGCTATTTCGGTGGCGGTTTTACCCAGGCGGTCAAGCCGGGCAAGGTCTGCGTCGATAATTTCGTCAATGCTGCGGGTATCCGTGCCCATAAAGCCTCCGGCAACAATCCGGGACGAATGAAGCATCTGTTCAAGTTTCTGTTTTTGAGGAGATTTCTTCATCTCCCATTGACCTCGCTATTTTACGCAAATTTATCGTAAAAGATTTTATCTTCGGTCAAGCCAAGTTCAACAAGAACTTTTTCAGCGGCGTCAACCAGACCGGGACTGCCGCAAAGATACGCCTCGTGTTGAGCGGCGTTTTTAAGGTCGCGCTTGACCACTTCGGTGACGAGTCCCTTCTGGCCGTCCCATTTTTCGTCAGGGTCGGGTGAAGAAACCGCAGGTATAAACTTAAAATCCGGTAACTCATCCTGAAATTTCTTCATTAAATCCTGCATAAACATATCTTTGACTTTCTTTGCGCCGAAATAATACACGGCTGTGCGCTTAATACCGTTATTTTTCATATGATGCAGGATACATTTAATCGGGGCCATACCCGAGCCGCCCGCGATAAAGACGACGGGCGAATCGGTATCCGTTAATCTGAACTGCCCGTAAGGACCGTTGAATCTGACCTCATCACCGACCTTGAGATATTTAAAACAATACGTGGTGCAGATACCGCCGGGAACATAACGAATAATCAGCTCGATATGATTTTTGTCGGCCGGGTCGCCTGAAACAGAATATGCCCTGTAAACCTCTTCACTGCTTTTTTCATAAACAGGCGTCAAAAGCTGAATATACTGGCCGGGGATATAGTCAATTTTGTCCGGCTCGACAAGCTCAAAACGGAATTGTTTGATATCGTGAGTCAGGTCAGTGATTTCAGCGCATTTGCAGGTAAACTCGCGAATATTAAACAATTCTTCGGGTATCTGAATTTTGAGGTCGTTTCGGACTTTTACCTGGCAGGAAAGGCGAACTCCGGAATCTCTCTCCTGCTGATTGAGATACGGCTCTTCGGTCGGCAAAAGCAGGCCGGCGCCTTCCTGAACCTTCAACTTGCATAAACCGCAGGTTCCCCTGCCGCCGCAGGCGCTCGGTATGAAGATTTTATTATCCGAGAGAACCGAGAGAAGAGTTTTTCCACCCTGCACGGTGATTTCTTTCTCATCATTGAGCAGGACGCGACACTGGCCGTAATCGGACAGGAACCTTTCCGAGACGGCCAGCAACGTCGCCAGGGCGGCGCTTGTCAAGCTCACTATCAATACAGCGACTAAAATTTCCTGTGCCATCCGGACTTTCCGAAAAAAACGGCGGTCAACCTCCCTGCAGCACTCCTGTAAAACCGATAAAAGCCAGCGCCATCAGACCCGTTATGATGAGCGTGATACCGGCACCCTGCAGGCCGGGCGGGATTCGGTCGTTTTTGAGCTTCTGTCTGATGCCGGCCATCGCGACAATAGCAACAAACCAGCCGATGCCGCTTCCGAGGCCGTAACCAACCGCCACTATAAAAGTATAATTACGAATAACCATAAACAGCGACGCCCCAAGAATGGCGCAATTGACGGTTATAAGCGGCAGGAACACCCCCAGTGTCTGATACAGGCGAGGCGAAAACCTGTCTATAACCATTTCGACGAACTGCACAAAGGCAGCGATAATGACTATGAACAGGATAAACCTGAAAAAATGCAGGTTGAGGGGCAGGAGCACATAACGATATGCCAGCCAGTTGAGCATACACGTCGAGACCATAACGAATATGACCGCTGCGCCGAGGCCGAAGGCGGCCTTGATTTCACGCGAGACTCCTATAAACGGGCACAGGCCGAGAAAGTAGCTCAATAGTATGTTCTGTGTGAAAATCGCCGCTACGCATACAACGAACGCCTGCCATATTTCCGCGGATATATTCATTTTGCCGTCACCTCTTTTTTCATCTGAATCGAACGAAATACCCAGACCACAACTGCAAGCATAAAAAACGCTCCCGGCGGCATAACCATAATAATCCACTTATCCCAGTAAGGCCCGATGAAGAACGGAACAGGCAATTCGAGCAGGGTTCCCATCCCGAGAACCTCGCGAAACACGGCGATAATCAGCAAAATAAAGGAGTAACCGAGGGCGTTGAACAGACCGTCGAGAAAGGCCCTTGCGGGTGGACTGGAAATGCCGCAGGCCTCGCAGCGGCCCATAACGATGCAATTGGTAATAATAAGCCCGACATAGGGGCCGAGATTTGCGCTCATCTGGGGCCAATAGGCCTTTAGCAATATATCGACAATGATGACGTAAAACGCGATTATCAGCGTCTCGACCATCATCCGGATATTCCGCGGCATCGACTTTCGCAGGACAGACACGGTGGCGGAGCTGAGCGACAACGTAAAAATCAGGCCTGCGCACATAACCATTGTATTGAGCACGAGGTTGGTAACGGCCAGCGTGCTGCAGATACCGAGGACCTGCCTGAAAACGGGATTATTGTCCCAAAGCCCTTCGATAAAGAGATTCGATTTTCTCGCCGAGGGACTCAATTTGTGCCGCCCCCTTTCTCCAATTTCTCCCGCCATAGAACCAGGGCATCATTGATTATTTTTTCGAGGCGCGTACTGGTCTGGGTCGCGCCTGTTACGGCGTGATATTCATTTTCAGCGAGCGGCTCACCCGGTCTTTTCATTTTGAGCGGTTCCGCCTTCTGTGCTAGTATCCTGCCAGGGAACTGGTTTTTAAAAGCCGGTTTGGTTATTTCTGCGCCGAGACCGGGCGTTTCGCTCTGCTCGTAAAAAGCAATGCCCGTAACGGTTTTCTTATCCGGCTTAACACCGACAACGCCGCTGATAGTCGCCCAGAAGCCCCTGCCTGAAAAAGGAACGGCATAGGCCTCGATTCGGCTGTCTTTTTTGTAAACGTAAGCCCCGCCTGATTCATCGGTTGGCTCGCTTACCTGCTCGACAAATATCCTGTGCAATTCCAGACGACTCGCATCTTCGCTGTATAACTGAGGGATAACCTGCAGGACGGCTGTTTCGAGGGCAAGCCGGGCGTTTGCCTCTACGAGGTTTTGCGTTCGCCGGGCAAATCCGATGACCACCGAACTGAACATCGCGGTTACGATAAACATATACACAGGGGCAAACCAGCGTTTCTCTCGCATCAGGCCTGTCCTTTCACGACGGCTTTTTTCTTAAAGCTTTGAACGCCGAAATCCAGAATCGGCGCGAACATATTGCCGATGAGTATTGAGAACATCAGGCCGCCGTTAAAAATAGAAAAGTTACGAATAACTGTTGTAAAGACGGCTATAATTATCCCGTATATTATTTTGGCCCCGGCAGTCCTGGGAGCGCTTATGGGGTCAGTGGCCATAAAAAAGGCGCCGAAGAGAAACCCGCCACCCAATAAAGCCGTCAAGGCATCCTGGACGGGCTTAACACCTAACATATAAAGCGCCTGATTGAGGACTGCATAGCTTGTTACAAGTGACAAAATGATGCCACGATTAGCAGTTTTTGTGACAAAAAGATACAGCCCGCCGATGAGAATAAGTATTGCACTGGTGACGCCCATTGTCCCGCTGATTCTGCCGAGAATCAGGGACTTATACAAATTCGTTTTCGTGATGTAGAACTGTTCGCCTTCATTTATTTGAAAGGGAATTGCCTCAGTCGCATTACTTTTCGCTACGAGTTTGCCTGTTTTGAAATACGCCATCGGCGTAGCCCCTGTAACCGCATCAGGCGAGTCAGCAGTGGTCCAGCGAGCCAAACCTCCCCATATACCCTGTGCCGGGGCAGACCATATGGCCGTCAGGGCAACCGGAAAACAGATATAGACAAAACATCGCCCTGCCATAGCGGGATTAAAGATGTTATATCGATAGCCGCCGAAGACCTCCTTGGCAAAAATCACGGCAAAGGCGACGCCGATTACGACAACATGCCAGGGGACCGTGGGCGGCATTATCAGGGCGAAAATAGTGGTCGTAACAAAGACCGCCTCGCTGACCGGTTCGCCTCGCCGCCTTGTAAAAACGTATTCTGTTATAAAACCGACCGCTGCCGCCAGCAGAACCAACCAAAGACATCGCCAGCCGAAATAGTAAATACTGCCCGCAACACAGGGCATCAAAGCCCAGAGAACCCGACGATTGATAGGCTGCTTAGCCAGTATTGTCTTCGGTTTGGCCGGCATTCGTCCATGACCCAATGATTCGCAACTCTTATTTAAATAACCGTCTCACCCGATACTGGCAAGATGGAGTTTCAGCAGCGCCAGATGCCCCAGCTCTTCATTAATGATTGTATCAACCTTGTCCCGGCCCGTCTGTTCAACAAGCTCCTTAAGAGCCGTATAAAACACCACCGAGTTCTTTTCAGCGGTAATAGCTATTTCGAAAACCTCCCGCAGAGATTCGCTGCCGGTCAGCATCACGTCGCGTTCTTTTTTCCCCTCGGTTCCGTGACTGTCGGCCATTGCCTGCAGATACAATACGGCCTGGTTTTCGGGGTCAAAAGCCGTCGTATCTTTTTCTTCGGGACTGAGCGCTTTTCTCATATCCTGAAAGGTTTTCATATGGCCGTCTTCCATCGCCGCCAGGTCGATAAACGTTTTAATGATTTTCTTGTCCGAGGCCTTTTTGGACGCCTCGTGATAAAATTTCGCGGCGTTTCGCTCAATCTGCTCGGCCATTTCGAAGATTTCATCCAAATTGAAAGTTATAGCCATTATTCATCTCCTTCTGCGTTAGTAATCCTGATTTTCACCTGCCCTCCCAGAGGCCGTGAACGTTGCAGTGCTCCCGTGCCGAAACGGTTGCTGCTTTGATATTGAATACCGCCTCAGGAATATCGCCGGGTTTAAGGAACCTGCGATAAGCCATTCCATCTGCCAGCAGCTCTATCCATTCGATATAGTGCTTTTCCTCCATCGGATGAGGGATACTGCCTATTTTGACCTTGAAGCCGTCGGCAAGTTTTTCTATTACCGGCACGTGCTTTTCCTTTCCGGCGTCTGCGGTTTTGGCGGTCAGTTTTTCCATCGGCTGGCCGCAACAAACCAGCTCGCCGGCGCCTCCATGCAACACCTCAACAATATTACCGCACTTCTGGCATTTGTAAATCTCAAGTTTAGCTGCCATTGTTTACCCCTTTCAAATCAAAATGAATTAACCGTTCCGATTCATCTCACCATAACATAAGCCGTTATTTTAATATTCCGATTTCACGGTGTTTTTGCGCAATCTTATCAGCCAGGCCGTCCAACGCAACAAAGTCCTCTTCTTTAGGCAGTCCTTTTGCAACCACCGACCCAATGACCTCGACCTTGAGATTGCCGAGCAATCCCGTAAGCTGCTCGACCATTTTTCCTGCCCAGCCAAAAGAGCCGATAATCGACACAAATCGTGTCTTTGGCCTAAGCGCATTTGTCAGCATCGTCGCGTAAGCCGCGGCGGGATGCGCTCCGACCAGAAACGTCGGCGAGCCGATGACCACAGTGGCCGAATCGACAAGAGCTATGGCCAATTTCCCTATGTCAACCCCTACCAGATTGAATTGCCTTACCTTTATACCCTGTTCACTCAGCGAATCAACGAAATGGTCAATCATTATCCGGGTGCTGTCGTGCATCGAGACATACGCCACAATAACCTCGTTTTTTACCTCGTCACTGACCCAGTCCCTGTAAGCATCTATTATGAACTGCGGTCTTTGATATACCGGGCCGTGGCTTGGCGCTATCATTTCTATCGCGAGCGGCTCCATCTTTTTGAGGTTGTTTTTAATCGCGGCCCTGAAGGGCATCATAATCTCGGCGTAATATCTTTTTGCGCATTCATAAACGAACGGCTCATCTTCCACAAACACGCTCGACGACGCGAGGTGAGACCCGAAAAAATCGCAGGAAAAGAAAATCCTGTCCTCGGGAACATATGTTCCCATCGTCTCGGGCCAGTGAACCCAGGGGATGAAAACAAACTGCAATGTCTTGTCGCCAAGCGACAACTTTTGGCCGTCCTCGATTGTGATGAATTTTTCCTCAGCGATATTCAGGAGGTCCATTAGGAACGTTTTGCATTTGGCATTGGTTACGACCTTTGCGCCAGGATACAGCAAAAGCACGTCGGGAATCGAGCCGGAATGGTCCTGCTCGGCGTGATGGGCAACAAGGTAATCGATTTTATCGACCCCCGCCTTTGTGAGATTATCCAGCAGAATGCGGGTTTTTGTCGGGTCAACGGCGTCCAAAAGCGCGGTTTTTTCGCTTCCCTTTATCAGATATGAGTTGTAACTGGTGCCGTCGGGCAGCGGAATCAGCTCATCAAACAGGCGCCTGTCCCAGTCGAGCGCGCCCACCGAATATATATTAGGTTTAATCTCGTTTACCATAAATTGAAAACCCCTTTCATTGTCCCTCTACAATTTCCTCACGGTATTTAGGGCGGCGTCGTAATCCGGCTCACTGGCAACCTCAGGCACTATCTGAATATAACGCACGAAACCTGTCTTATCAACTATGAATACCGCCCTTGCCAGCAGCCGAAGGTCTTTTATCAACACACCATACGCCTTGCCGAACGACGCGTCACGATGGTCCGACAGCGTCGTAACGTTCTTTATGCCGGCAGCCCCGCACCACCGCTTTTGCGCAAACGGCAAATCCATGCTAATGGTCAACACAACTACATCTGCGCCGAGGTCGGCCGCCTTTTCATTAAACTTGCGCGTCTCCATATCGCAGACCGGCGTATCCAGCGACGGCACCGACGCAATGATACAGGTTTTGCCGGCAAATTTCGAGAATTTAAGCTTTGTCAAATCATTGGCGACAACCTCAAAATCCGGGGCCTTTTGCCCGACCTTAATCGCAGTTCCCATCAGCGTAACCTGCTTACCTTTCATAGTAACTATATTTGCACGCTGTTCCATTTTACACTCCTTACTACAGCCGGCACAAAAAAGAATACCCAAGGCCGCTGCAAGCACCATAATCTTCGCAAATTTCCCGATAACCTTCATATAGGCAAAATCCTTATTCACAGTGAGGCGGTTACCTATTAAAAATTCGTCGCCTCAAGCTCATAAAAACCTTGCGGATGCTGGCACAGGGGACAGACATTAAGCGCGGTTGTCCCCTCGTGAACGTAGCCGCAGTTCCTGCACACCCAGCGAACCTTCTGAGGCCGCTTAAAAACAAGACCTTCCTCGACATTTTTCGCAAGGGCGAGGTATCTTTCCTTGTGATGGTTTTCCGCGATGCTTATGCTTTTGAAAAACGCAGCGATTTCCCTGAAACCCTCTTTTTCAGCGATTTCGGCAAACGACGGGTACATCTGGGTGCATTCGTAATTTTCGCCTGCGGCCGCGTCCTTTAGGTTTTCAAGGGTGCTGCCTATGACGCCCGCCGGATATGCAGCCGTTATCTCCACCTCGCCGCCTTCGAGAAACTTGAACTCCCTTTTAGCATGCTCTTTTTCCTGGCCGGCCGTCTCTTCGAAAATCGCCGCTATCTGCTCAAAGCCCTCTTTTTTCGCCTGGCTCGCAAAGTAGGTATAACGGTTTCTCGCCTGTGATTCGCCTGCGAACGCCGCCAGCAGATTCTTTTCCGTTTGTGACCCCTTCAGTTTCATTTTTGACCTCCAAAATTAATCAGGAACTTTTATTGTATCCGTTACGATATAGTAAAAAATACGGTTCACAAGTATTTTCCTTAATTTTACTTAACTTGGGAATTCATTTTTTGACCATTTTTAGCATAAACTTGATAATACACGGGCAAAAGATTAAAGTTTCACCGCAAAGATAATGTTGCGAAACCGATAAACGCTCAATGACCAGGAAAATAACTGCGATTATGAGAAACCCGTCATTTATAATGTTGGCTTTAGTTGTTATGATTTCAGGATGTAATATGACCAACCGGCCAAAAATATATACACCCGATGAGTTGAAGCTGCCGCCGGACGAGCGATATATCCTTAAACCAAATGAGTCGCCCAAGCCGCGAATAAACAGCGCAAAGGTTTTCGGCGTCCGGCCGGGTAACCCGTTTTTGTTCACAATCGCCTCGACGGGAACCAGGCCGATGACCTTTGAAGCGAAGGGATTACCAGAGGGCTTAACACTCGACAGTCAAACCGGCCGAATTACCGGCAAGGTCGAAAAGCCGGGCACGTATATCGTAACACTCAAGGCATCAAACGCACTGGGGAAAGCCGCAGGAACGTTGAAAATCATCGTCGGCGAGATAATCTCCCTGACCCCGCCGATGGGTTGGAACAGTTGGAACTGCTGGTCGGGGAATGTATCAGAAAAAAACGTCCGCGATTCGGCAAAAGCAATGTTTGATACCGGGCTTATCAATTACGGCTGGACCCATATCAATATAGACGACGGCTGGCAGGGCCGACGCGGCGGCCAATTCAATGCCATCCAGCCAAACGAAAAATTCCCCGATATGAAAGGACTTTGCGACTACGTTCATTCGCTGGGGCTGAAAATCGGTATTTACTCGACACCCTGGGTAACCTCATACGCCGGAAATATAGGCGGGTCGAGCGACAACGAGAATGGCGCCTGGGTAAAAATAACCGGCTACGAAAATTACGTCAAAAATCACCGACACGGCAAATACAAATTCGATATAAACGACGCCAAACGATGGGCGCAATGGGGCTTCGACTATCTCAAATACGACTGGAAGCCAAACGACGAGCAAAACACCAGGCGTATGGCAGACGCCCTTCGTGCAAGCGGCAGGGACGTCGTTTTCTCGCTTTCAAACACCGCGCCTTTTCAAAAGGCGGCCCTATGGGCGCGTCTCGCGAACTCCTGGCGAACGACCAACGATATCCGCGACGCCTGGAGCAGAACACAACTGCCCAAAGACGAGTCCTGGTCATTGGGAATCCTTGACATCTGGAAACTTCACAGTAAATGGGTTTCGTTCAATGGCCCCGGCCATTACAACGACGCCGATATGTTAGTCGTCGGAAACATCGGCTGGGGGAATCCTCGTCCCACACGCCTCACGCCCGATGAGCAATACTCGCACATTACGCTGTGGTGCCTGTGGTCAAGCCCCCTGCTTCTGGGCTGCCCACTCGACCAGCTCGATGAATTTACACTTAACCTGCTGACAAACAACGAGGTTTTGGCAATCAATCAGGACCCGCTATGCGAACAGGCAAAAGAAATCCCTCTCACAGGAAAAGGCAAAATTCTCGTTAAGAACCTCGAAGACGGCTCAAAAGCGGTCGGCCTTTTCAATATCGGCAGCGAGCCAAACGCCGTCAAAGTAACCTGGGGGCAATTAGGCGTATCGGGCAAACAAAATGTCCGCGACCTCTGGCGGCAAAAAGACATCGGCATATACACCGCGCAGTTTGAGGCAATGGTCCGCCCTCACGGAGTTATTCTAATAAATATTTCGCCGGCGGGACAATAACAGATGTGATTTAACCAATCAGCCATTTGTATAAATCGGACACAATCGACGACCTTGTAAATATGAACCGCGTATTTATCGGGGTATTAAAGAGGGGACTTACTTTAGTTTAAGGGGCAGGCCTTTTTCCTTTGATTCTGCTATGAAGGTTTTGATCTCTTTCAAAAACAGCTCGACCTGCCGGCTGTCTTCGAGAAGCTGCTCATAAAGCCGGCCGTCGTTTATTAATTTTCCGGCCGTCCCCTGACCATTGTTAATCTTGCTTGTTATCAGCTCCAGATGAGTCATTACCTCGCCCAGTTTATCGCTGGTATTTACCAGAGAGGTCGTAATCAGCTCCATCCTCTCGTCGGCGTTTTGCAGCGTTGTTTTACCCGCGAGGACGGCGTCTTTAAGCTGTAAAATGAGGTCATTGGCTTCCGCGCTGGCTGAAGATATATTTTTCAGGGTCATTTTAAAATTCTTCTTGTTTTCATCGTCGCCGACGACATCATTTATACTGTTTGCTAAAACCGTGATTTTGGTAATCAAATCATCGAGCTTCCTCTGGGTCTGCTCAGGAAAAAACTCGCTTGACACGCCCGTGGAACCCTGGAGCAAACTGCCTTCGACAAGCACTTTGCCGCCCCGAACGTCAACCGGCGGGGCGATAAACTCGATGTAACTTGAGCCAAGCCCGCGGGTCATCAGCCGGACCTCTACCACGTCCGGGATATTCTTAAAATGATTGTCAATGCTGGCTATTACCAGCGTCTGATGATACCATTCTCTGGTCTTGAGGTCTCGCATTACCTGCGGGGGATTGACATCTGTAACTCTGCCTATCTGGTATCCGCAGAAACGAACCGGGGTATCCTTCTGGACGCCGGGCGCGCTTGGAAGCTGGATTCGCACCTCGTAGCTTCTGATTTCGCTTACGAATATCGGCAAATCGCCGAACTTGAAAATCAGCCAGAAGAACGCAACGACCGCGAGCATGACAAAAAGCCCCACGATGAAGCTTCGTCTTCGCTGCATTGTTTCGTAATCACTCATTTTCCTTTTTGCCTTTTACCTTTTTCCTTTTGCCTTCCGGTCCTGCCCTCAAGGAACAGCTCGCGAATCGCCCAGAGAGGATAGCCCGACTTATTAAGCTTTTTTATGAGTTTTATACGCTCGACCGACCTTTGGTCGAATAATCTTCTGCCTGTATTTGTTACGTCGGCGGGTTCAAGCAACCCAACCATAATATAGTATTGCAGCGACTGGCGTGAAACGCCGGCCAGTTTCGCAGCCGAACCTATCGAAAATAATCCTTTTATAGGACCCAATCTGCAATCTCTCTCTATATGGATTTATCGGCATCAAAAGCGGCTGGGATTACAAATTAAGCCCCCTTAGAGGCAAGCCGGGCGGCCAGGGCCAAAAGCGAATTTTGAACTTCTTCCAGCTTCAAAGCCCCCGAATCGACCGTTGCCCTGCCGGACATTGTTACGACGTAATCATAGCCGGCTGGTATGATATGCTGATTGTGCCTGAACGCCTCCCGAATCAGCCGTTTCAGCCGGTTTCGAACGACTGCGTTGCCGCAGGATTTCCTCAGCGAAATACCGAGGCGGGCAAGTCCGAGGCCGTTTTCACGGGCATACAGGACGAGATTCTCGTCCCGGGCCGATAGACGCCCTGAGAAAACGCTCTTGAACTGACTGTTCGCCAAAAGGCGACGGGATTTCGGAAAGGCAAACCTGCGCATTGTCTGATTATAAACAGCTCTTTAACTCTCTTGCGGCCCAAGCCCGAACTTGCTGTCGGCCTCGCGCTGCCTGGCAAGGACCTGGGCGCTTATCCGGCGATGAACAGCGGCGCTTTCAATCGCCCCAACGTAGCTGTCATCCTCGGCGGAAACGGTTACAGGTATAAAATCGATTCCATGCATCTGCATACTCTCCAGGGCCTCAGACAACCTGACCTCGGGCGTCGCTTTAGCTGCGGCCGGCTCAGCCAGGTCCAGCGCTATAAGCCAGTCATTAAGCCCCCTTGTAGCAAAAGTATTTCTCAGACCCGCAAGGTTAATAACTCCTATCAGCTTTTTGTCGGCGTCCACAACGGAATAATGAGAATTACTGGTGCTGCTGAATACCCCGATGACTTCCGCCAATGAAGCTCCTGCTGCAATCGCGGGCGCCTCTGTATCCATAACTTCGCGCACCCTGCAGGTTTTAATGAGGTCTTGTTCGGTAACGTTTAGCCCCAGCTCCCCCGCCCTGCCGGCGCCGTATTTTACGCCTATCGGGCCTATTAATTGCAGTAAGAAGGCCCCAACTACAACAACCAGCAACATTATCGAGCTTACGTCGCTTTCAAACTTGTTACTGGCTATAATAAGAAGCCCTATTACGATTGTGCCCTGGGGATACAGACAAAAACCGAGATACCTCCGGATACTTTTGACCGCGCCCGATAAACGGCCGCCTACATAGGAGCCGAGGGTTTTGCCGGTTATGCTGCCTCCCACGTATGCAATTACAAGCCAGAATATTTTTTTATCCATATAAGAAATGTTGACTCTCGCGCCGACAAGAACAAAAAACAGCACGTACATAGGCGTAAAAAACCGGTGCACCACGTCGAAACTCATTTCAACTTTCCTGGATTTAGTGTTTACCAGGACTACGCCAAACGCCATACAGGCCAATATCACGTCCACTTTAAGACCCATCGCCAGACCAATCACAATCATCACGGAGCTAACCATAATGTGGAGCATTTTGTCGGCGTTTTCCACGCGCTTAACAAGCCAGGCCATCCCGAGTCCCGCCACTCCGCCAACCGCCAAAGCGCCAAGGATTTCATAAAGGACGCCTGCCAGCGCCGATAACAGACCGACTTCCTGATGCCCGGTAATAACTCCGGCTACACTGATGCTGAGGGCATAAAGGAACAGTGCCAGCGCATCATCGAGCGTAACAATCGCGGTAATCATAGCCGTCAAAGGTCCCCTGGCTTTATATTCCCACAAAACGGCAATTGTTGACGCGGGGTCAGTCGCTGAACATATAGCGCCGAAAACTACCGCTACCGCCAAAGCCATTTGCCAGTTGTCGAAGCGCCGCATCACGAAAAAGCTCAAAACCCCCACGAGGACAAAGGCGGTTACACCCTCAAAAAACAGTATTATAGGAACCTGTTTGCCGAACTTGACGAATATCTCCCGTTTTAACTCTCCGCCGACGAGAAAACCAATAGTCCCGATGGCAAAAATATTGAACGGCTCAAGCGACTTGATTGCATCCGGCGGGATTATCTTCAGCAGTGGGCCGAGGACAAGCCCGATAGCCACGTAGCCGACCACCTGCGGGATGCGAAACCGTTGAAACATCTTCGCCCCGACGGTCCCGCCAAAAACCGCTATGCCAATCATCAGCAGAAAGTTAAAACCCTGCTGCAGCGTTATAAACTGCTTAAAAATTTCCATCATTTCCTCATCAACAAATTATTTCAAAAACCATGATGAGCGATTGAAAGGGCATTGGATAAGCAAAAGCGAAACAATGATAAGATATGCGTTCGATTTTTTCAACATACTATCTTTGTTTGTCCGTCAGGCCCGGCCAGTCATCGGTCCTGAACGGCGATGCGGGCAGGCCGGCTTTGTTATACAGGTTGCACACGGGATTAATCGCCCAGCCGTAACGCACCGCAACCGGCTCAACCACCTTGTCTGAACTTACAACAACTGTGTCGCCCTCGACTTTGGCGTCCGCCCAGAGGAATTTTTTATCCTGCCCTGCTATCGCGAAACCTTTCAGTTGTTCGCCCCCTTTAACTATAAGTCCGCCATTCACGTGGTCAAAATGAAGGATTGCCTTATTGCCCTCGACTCCCATATATTTGTAAAGCGGTCCCGAATATACCACGTCCTTATTGTATGTCTTTGCCAAAGCCCATAAGGCGAGACGCTTGCCGACGTCCTGCTTATTTGTCGGGTGAATACTGTTCGCATCGCCTATGTCTATCGCCACCGCCATACCGGTATTCGGCACTGAAAGCGTCATCAGTTGCGCCTCGCGTAACTCCGCCCAGTCGTTTTCCTTCGGCAACGGCTCGGCTTGCTGCCAGTTTGCGAGCTGAACATATAAAAACGGGAAATCGCCATGGCCCCACTTCTCTCTCCAGTTTTTAATCATCGCGGGAAACAGCGTTCGATACTGCTCCGCCCGTCCCGCGTTGGACTCGCCCTGATACCATATTACACCTCGAATACCCTTAGGAATAATAGGAATTATCATCCCGTTATAAAGACCCGTCGGCGAGTAGGGATGATTGGGGCCTATCGGCTCCTGAAAATCGGGCCTCTGCGGGACCGGCTTACCCTCGCGCTTCATCTGGCCCGCCATTCGCTGATAATTCTTCTTTTCTAACTGATACTTCCTGTATAGTTCGGGAAAGTGAGCGGCTGTTTCCTCATATCGCCTTAGAATCGGCTGAAAATCAGCGTCCGCCTCGAGATACTCCCTGCTCATCCAGGATTCGACGGGCGTTCCGCCCACCGCTGCCTTTATCAGGCCAATCGGAACATTAAGCTCTTTATGCAGCTCCCTGCCGAAGAAATATCCGACCGCCGAAAACGCCACCGCCGATTGCGGATTGCATACCTTCCAGCTTCCCCTGCAATTTTTCATCGGCGTATATGACACCTTTCTGCCTACCGTAAACAATCGAATCTGCGGATAATTGGCCTCATTTACCTCCTGCCCGGCGTTGTCCGCCCGGCTTAAAGGCCATTCCATATTCGACTGCCCGGAACAAACCCATACCTCGCCAACGAGAATATTCTTCAATGAAAGGGTATTTTTACCCGATATGTTCATCTCGTATGGCCCGCCCCCGCTCTTGTCTTCGACAAGAAGACGCGGGGGCTGTATCTTCACCAGCCACCTGCCATCCTGGCCGGCTGTCGCTTCCCATTTTTCGCTTCCCCAGTTTGCCGTAACCGTAACCTGCTCGCAGGGGTCAGCCCATCCCCATATCGGCACCTCCATCCCCTGCTGCAGGACCATATTATCGCCTATAACCGATGGCAACCGCACGTCGGCGGACGAAAAACCGCTCAAAGTAAGAATAATGAACACCAAAAGTGCAATTGACCGTCTGTTACTGCGAATCATTTCCCGAATCCCTTAATGAGTCAATAAGTAGTTATAAAAACATTCGTTTAATGGGGATGTATTATACCCTCCCGTATCGTTTGAAGCAAAGCGCTATAAACGATAACAATGCAGCCGGTTTTGGCTTTATTTAACGACGATAATTCGTATAATTGCACAAAAAAGAAAGAGCAAAAATGTTTGTTGGTAAAATCAGATTATCAATTTTATTCGTAACAGCCGCGTTTTGTATCGGCCAAATAACCGGCTGTAAAGATGACCCGCAGCCAAAAGAGGACGGGGCTGAACCCAACAAAACCGTCCCGTCTCAACCGGCCGAGCCGCCCTCCTCCACAACATCGGCTGCCATTGTAAAACCTGTTACCCCACCGCCAGACAGCGCCAAGCCAACCCTCGGCAGAATCATCGCCACAAGGAGGGGCTGGGCGCCGATTTATATGAACTGGTACGGCGAGCAAAGCCCCGACTTTACAGTAACCGATATAACCGGTAAATCGCACACGCTAAGCGATTACAAAGGCCGAAACGTAATGCTTGTATTCTGGGCAACCTGGTGCAGGCCGTGTAAAATGGAAATCCCCCATTTATACGAGCTGCGAAAGACCTACCCGCAAGACCAGTTAGCTATACTGGCAATATCCTATGACAACCCGAGAAACTCGACTGAAATGGTCAGGGAGTATGTCGAAGATAACCCGCTTATGAGCTATACGGTGGTCTCGGTCGATATGTCGGCCTTGCCGCGCCCCTATAACTACATCACAGGCATCCCCTGCAGTTTTTATATCGACCCGCAGGGCAAAATCAAGTTAGCGACCGAAGGCCTGGTTTCCGTTATGCAAATGAAGCAAATCATCGAGGCAGAACAGTAAGCATTTTATGGTTTGTTATTTTCTATTTTCCAGTTAAGAAACGCTGGACAAAAGGCCTTATGTATCGTATCATTACTATCGTCGTGCGTATTGCGTCCTGCGTAGCGCGAATCCTGATAAATGGGGGCTCAATACGCATCACGCACGACACAATACGAAACAAGCAGCGTAACCGATAGACGAAAAACGAGGTTTTTATGGCACATAAAAAGGGACAAGGGTCTTCGAGAAACGGCAGAGACAGCAACCCAAAATACAGAAGTGTGAAGCTGTATTCGGGCGAGGTTGTTAAGACAGGCGGTATAATCGTCCGGCAGTGCGGAACCAAGTTCTTCCCCGGCAAAAACGTCCAGTTAGGCAGGGATTACACGCTTTTCGCGACTGCTCCCGGCAAAGTTGAGTTCGCCGGCCGAAAAGTCAACGTCGTTTAACACACCGACTGACGCCGAAATTAACAGCGACCTTCACCGGCTATTCAGACCAGACCAAACGCTTCGCGGGCTATGGCTAATTCTTCATTGGCGGGAATTGTCATAGCGTAAACGGAAGAATCTTCCCTTGAGAATATCGGCGCGTTTGTTTGATTCTTCTCTTCATTGATTCTGACGCTGAGATAGGCGAAAGGGGCAAGTATTTTTTGGCGTAATATCGGGCTGTTTTCGCCTATGCCGGCGGTAAATACTATCGCGTCGAGGCCGTCCAGAGAGGCGGCGTACGAGCCGATATATTTCTGGATTCGATATACAAAACTATCGAGGGCGTTTATGGCCTGCTCGTTGCCCTTGTCAGCCAGTGATATAACGTCCCGCATATCGCTTTTACCGCAAAGGCCTTTCAGGCCGCTTTCTTTATTGAGTAATTCTTCAAGCTGGTTGACACTCAAGCCCAAATGCTTCAAAATATAAATCGGCACACCCGCATCGAGGTCGCCGGGGCGAGTTCCCATAAGGACGCCCTCGATAGGCGTAAAGCCCATCGAGGTGTCAACGGCGTTGCCGTTCTTAAAAGCGGTTATGGATGAACCGTTTCCGAGATGGCAGGTAACCAGCCGAAGCTCTTCAAGGGGTTTATCAATCAGCCGGGCGGCCTCTTTCGCGACGTAGCCGTGGTTTATGCCGTGAAAGCCGTACCTGCGAATCCCGTGTTTTTGATACATTTCAATTGGCAGGCCGTAAAGATACGCCCTGGCCGGCAGGTCGTGGTATAAGGCGGTATCAAATACGGCGACGTTGGGCCGATTCGGCAGCAAACGCCGGCACGACTCAATCGCGTCGATATTCGCAAAGCCGTGCAGCGGGACCAATTCGGCGTATTCTCTTATGGCCGTCATAACCTCATCATTAATGACCTCGGCTTTTGAGAATTTCATACCGCCGTGAACGACCCTGTGGCCAATGGCCTCAATCTGGTCGGTATCGGTCAATACGCACATTTTTTTCGCGGTTAATGCCTTTAAGAACAGCTCGACTCCCCGATGATAATCACTTACAGCAAGATTGAAGTTTTGCCGCAATTGCCCCGATTCGATGCAAACTACGGAATCATTTCGGCCTATGCGGTCAATGGAAACCTTCATCAGGACTTGTTCCTGCGGCATTTCAAACAAGGCGCACTTTATCGAAGAGCTGCCGGTATTTATTGAAAGTATTTTCATTTCCCCCTCCAAATCCAGTCCCGAATCTCGGGCATATCCTCGCCGTATTTGACAATGTATTGCCTGTGGTCTATGAGCTTGTCGCGGACGAACTGTCTCGTGTAGGCGGCCATATAGCCCAGCTTTGGAACACGGTGAACGACGTCCGCCACCAGGTCATAACGGTCGAGGTTGTTTCTGACAAGCATATCGAAAGGTGTGGTTGTAGTGCCTTCTTCCTTGTAGCCGCGAACGTGAATATTGTCGTGGTTGGTCCTGCGATAGGTCATTCTGTGTATGAGCAGGGGGTAACCGTGATAGGCGAAAATGACGGGTTTATCGGGTGTAAAAAGCGTGTCGAATTCGTAATTTGAAAGGCCGTGAGGGTGCTCTTCCTTGGGCTGAAGCGTCATAAGGTCAACAACGTTTACGACGCGAACCTTCAGCTCGGGAATCAGCTCCCTGAGAATATCGACGGCGGCCAGCGTCTCCAGCGTCGGTATATCGCCGCAGCAGGCCATAACCACGTCGGGCTGCCCCCCCTTGTCATTGCTTGCCCATTCCCATATACCGATACCCGACGTGCAATGCTTTACGGCCTCATCCATAGTAAGCCACTGGGGATTGGGCTGCTTACCCGCCACAATCACGTTCACGTAATCTCTGCTGCGAAGACAATGGTCGGTTACCGACAGAAGCGTATTGGCGTCGGGAGGAAAATACACCCTGACAATATCGGCCTTTTTATTCGCGACGTGGTCTATAAACCCGGGGTCCTGATGGCTGAAACCATTATGGTCCTGCCGCCAGACGTGCGACGTCAGCAGGTAATTCAGCGAGGCAATCGGCCTTCGCCAGGGAATTTCTGTTGTCGTAACCTTGAGCCACTTGGCGTGCTGATTGAACATCGAATCGATGATATGAATGAACGCCTCATAGCAGGAAAACAGGCCGTGCCTGCCCGTGAGCAGGTAACCCTCCAGCCAGCCCTGGCAGGTATGCTCGCTGAGGATTTCCATAACCCGGCCGCTTGGCGAAAGGTGGTCATCTTCCGGAATTTTGTCCTCCATCCACGTCCTGTCGGTTTCCTTGAAAAGCTCGCCCAGCCGGTTCGAGGCCGTCTCATCGGGGCCAAAGACCCTGAAATTTCTCCGTTCCTCATTAAGCTTCATTATATCACGCAGGAACGCCCCCATAATGCGGGTTGCCTCCGTGCTAACCTGGCCCGGGGCTGGAACTTTAACTGCATAATCGCGAAAGTCAGGCATCTTGAGGTCTTTGAGCAACAGCCCGCCGTTGGCATTAGGATTGGCCCCCATCCGGCGTTCGCCTTTCGGGGCAAGCTCGGCAATTTCCGCAAGCAATTTGCCGTTTTTATCGAAAAGTTCGTCCGGCCTGTAACTTTTCATCCACTTTTCGAGCAGCTTGATATGCTGTGGTTTCGTTTTCAGCTCTGCCAGCGGGACCTGGTGCGAGCGCCAGAAACCCTCGGTCTTCAATCCGTCAACCTCCTTAGGACCGGTCCAGCCCTTCGGGCTTCGAAGAATTATCATAGGCCATTGAGGACGTTTCGCCTTTCCGCCGTTGCGCGCATCCGCCTGAACGATTCGAATATCTCCGATTATTTTATCCAAAGTCGCCGCCATTAATTCGTGCATCTGGCTCGGCTTCGACCCTTCCACGAAATAGGGTTTGTAGCCATAGCCGACAAACAGGTTTTCCAGCTCATTATCCTTAAGCCGGCCCAGTATTGTCGGGTTGGCGATTTTGTAGCCGTTGAGATGCAGGATAGGCACAACCGCGCCGTCGCGCTCGGGATTGAGAAATTTATTGGAATGCCACGACGTAGCTAATGGCCCCGTCTCGGCCTCGCCGTCCCCTATAACGCAGGCGACGACGAGGTCGGGATTATCGAATGCGGCGCCGAAGGCGTGTGAGAGCGAATAGCCCAGCTCGCCGCCCTCGTGTATCGAGCCGGGGGTTTCGGGCGCGACGTGACTGGGAATACCGCCTGGAAATGAAAACTGCCTGAACAGCTTCTTCATCCCGTCGGCGTCCCGCGTAATATTGGGATATACCTCGCTGTACGTTTGTTCCAGGTACGTGTTTGCCACAAGCGCAGGCCCACCGTGACCGGGGCCGGCGATATAAATCATATTCAGGTCGTATTTTTTTATGACCCGGTTGAGGTGAACGTAAATAAAATTCAAACCCGGCGAAGTCCCCCAATGACCCAGCAAACGCGGTTTTATATGCTTGAGTTTCAGCGGCTCTTTGAGCAATGGGTTGTCATACAGGTAAATCTGCCCGACGGACAGATAATTCGCCGCACGCCAGTAGGCGTCCATCAGTTTGAGTTCCCTTGCCGATAAGACCTTTTCCATTTTAACGCCTCCTATAATCTCGCACCAATAAATCGAAATGACGACGTTTTTCAAAGTTACCAATATAGCGGCATCTCAAGACCTGTCAAGCGACGGTATTTATAACTGTCCCAAAGATTGCGGGGGAATTTTCGGTGGTCTGCCGCATCGCCCGCTTTCTCAGATTACTTTTCGCAAATCGCAGACGCCATCCCGGCGGGATGGCGTAAACCAAAAAATCAGCGTTCGGCGGGATTGACAGCAGGGATTTGATGTCCTATATTTAACAGATTGTAGCGACGGGGCGTTACCCCCCTGTCGAGTCAAAAAACGCGATACGTATTTTGGGCCAATATGGCGGACTTGGAACAAACAGCCGGGCAAGACCCTTCGACAAGCCCCCCCGATAAAGACATTCAGGGGCAGGCAGGGCAGGACCCGCAAAAACAAGAGCCGGAAATCAATAAGTTCTTCCGTGCGGCGATAAAAACCGGGGCAAGCGACGTGCACCTCAAGGTGGGACAGCCGGCCAAGCTGCGTGTTTTCGGCGAGCTTAAAAACACCACCGGCGAAATACTGACCCAAAAGCGCCTCGAAGGGCTTTCTTTCGAAATACTTACCGATGAGCAAAAGCAAACTTTTCTAAAAATGGGCACGCTCGATTTCGCTTACGGAGTTACCGATGAGGAACGATTCCGCATAAATCTTTTCCGCCAGCGCGGCCTGATAAGTATGACGGCAAGGCGGGTCAACGCCGACATCCCCTCGCTTGACACGCTGAATTTACCGGCAACGCTGAAGAAAATCGCCGACGGAAGCCAGGGTCTTGTGCTCTTGGTAGGCCCCACCGGCTGCGGCAAAACAACGACAGCCGTCGCGATGGTCGATTACGTCAACTCCAACCATTCCTGTCATATAGTTACCGTCGAAGACCCCATCGAATACCTGATTAAGGACAAAAAGGCCATCGTTTCACAGCGTGAAATCGGCATCGACGTGCCCAATTACGATGAGGCCCTGATGTACCTGATGCGTGAAGACCCCGACGTCGTATTTATGGGCGAGGTTAGAGACGCCAAAACCGTCGCCGCAAGTATGCGGGCCGCCGAAACCGGACATCTGGTCTTCGGCACTATTCACGCCGCCAACGCCTCGCAGACCGTCCAGCGGGTTGTTGACCTTTTCCCGCAGGTGGAGCGCGATTTGGCCAGGCAGACGCTGGCCT
Organism: Sedimentisphaerales bacterium; assembly: GCA_016932095.1. Lineage (GTDB taxonomy): Bacteria > Planctomycetota > Phycisphaerae > Sedimentisphaerales > Anaerobacaceae > Fen-1362. The sequence goes on along the minus strand of JAFGDN010000038.1, from coordinate 30,534 downwards.
TAACGCTGCGTGCGATTATAAGCCAGGTGCTGCTGCCCAGCATAAAAGAAGGTATAGGCAGGGTGCCGGCGGTTGAAATCCTGTTAGCCAATCCTGAGGCGAGAAAACTCATCAGCGAAAGCCGCGAAGCCGAATTAACGAACCTTATTCGCGGCTGCGCAGGAGAAGGAATGCAGGACCTCATAGACAGCTTGGTCAAGCTGGTGCTCGACGGCTTCGTCGAACCGAAAGAGGCCTATAAGCTGGCGCCTAACGCCGAAGAGCTGAAGATGGCCTTGAAAGGAATAAGGGCCGAGAAAGGAGGCATCCTGTAATGCCGCAAACACAACAATGGAGAGACCTATGCCGGAACTTTTAGCCGCTATCGGATACGGTGGTTATATATCGCCGATAAAATTCGTTATTTTCCTTATTTTGTTCTTCGGCTGGCTGCCGGTAATCAAGTGGGTCTATCGAGACGCTGAAATCCTTGAGACAAGACAAACCTACTGGACGTCGATTGTTTTCGGGGCCTGGGCGGCCGCCGGGCTTATATGGCTGCTGTTCCCCGTATTCATAATCGGGCTGGCAATCTACCTCATCGCCGCCGGCGCCGGAACGATAAGCTACGTTATGCACCGAAACACCCTCGTGCCGGACTTTCAAAGGGTGCTGACGATTGGCCATTTCAAGGGTCTTTTCTCGAACGAGGATAAAAAGGTCGAAACGCTTAAAAGTTTCGTCTTCATTACGACCAACAACAATGAGGTTCCGGTCCCCGAACCCAAGACGCCGGACTTCTTCGGCTACAAGGCCGCTTACGACTTTTTCAAGGACGCGATTTACCGGAGGGCATACGACGTCATCTGCACGCCGGCCGGCGAAAATTACTCCGTCGCCTATTACATCGACGGGGCAGCAATCAGGCAGCCCGATATGCCGAAAGACAAAATGGATTACCTGTTGCGTTTCGTCAAACATCTGGCCAATCTGGACGTCGAGGAAAAGCGAAAGCCGCAGAAAGGGAAATTCACCATTTTTCACACCAACAAGCGCCTCGACTGGGAAATCAATACCGCCGGCTCCAACGTCGGCGAGCAGTTGCGAATGAAGTGGCTGACCCAGCAGAACATCAATAAGCCGGCCGACCTCGGTTTGACGGCTCACCAGCTCGAAGCCGTTTCGACGCTTTATACCTCAAAAAAAGGCGCGTTTATCATATCAGGCCCACGCAAAAGCGGCGTCACCACGACCTTCTACACCCTGCTGAAAACCCACGACGCCTTCCTTAACAGCATTACCACTCTCGAAAAACAGCCCTCGGGCAAGCTTCAAAACATAGTGCAAAACATCTACGCCTTAAGCGACAGCGGCGTTACCACATACGGCAAAAAACTTCAGTCCCTGATTCGAACCGACCCCGACATCATCGGCGTCGCCGACTGCGAGGACGCCGAGACCGCCCAGGTTGCCGCCGCAGCGGCGCTTTCCGGAAAACTGGTTTATGCCGCGTTCGAAGAGGAAAATGTCCTGAGGGCAATCGCCAAATGGATAAAATTAGTCGGCGACAAAAACAAGGCCATTGACTCACTGGTCGGCCTGAGCAACCAGCGGATTCTTCGAATACTGTGCGACAAATGCAAGCAGGCATACGAGCCGAACAAGGACCTGCTGCACAAATTCAATATACCGGCGGAAAAGGCGAAGGTCTTTTACAAAACAGGCAAGGTCATTTATGACAAACGCGGGAAGGCGTCGCCCTGCGAAAACTGCCAGCAAACCGGCTACTTCGGCAGAATGTGTATTTTCGAATGTATTATTTTTAATGAGCCGCTGCGAAAGGCAATCAAGGACGCCAAATCGATAGCCGACATCGGCAACGAGCTGCGACGCGCCAAAATGCTCTATTTGCAGGAACAGGCGCTTTTGAAAGTCATAGCAGGAACAACGTCAATAAACGAAATGGTAAGGGTCCTGTCAAAATCGAAAGAACATATACGGACGGCGGATGATTCGGCCGCTATGTAATAATCAATCATCAATAATCAATTGAAAATCGAGAGACGAGGCAAGAATGGCGACGATAGCGATACTGATAATTATGGCGGCCTGTGCCGCGATACTGTTTCTCAAGGGAACTTTTCTCAAATCATTCGGTGTCTTTATGGCGGCTCTTTGCGCCGCAATCGTCGCCTTCGGCTGGTATGAGCCGGCGGCAGGCCTGCTTATCGCGCGAGAGACAATTCCAAACTGGGCGCAATTCGTTTCATTTTTGGTATTGTTTGTTCTGTCTTTGGCGATTTTTGCGGCCGTGGTTCTAACGCTGGCGCGTCCGCCAATCGACCTCGGCGTAATGCCCGAACGCATCGGGCGGGTGATTTTCGGGCTTTTGACCGGCTTAATCATTTCGGGTAGTTTAATCACCGCCGCCGCTATGGCGCCGCTGTCGAATAGTTTCCCATACCAGCGATTCGACGCTGTCAAACCCGATATTCAAAACCGGCACAAGCCGTTATTCAATCCTGATGGTTTTATATCGGGCTGGTTTTCAATCATCAGCAGGGGCAGCTTAAACGGCGGCAGAAGTTTCGCCGTCCTACACGCGGGCCTGCTCGACCATTTGTTCCTGAACCGCTATTTGGCGGACAAGAACGTTTCCATTCTCACTAAGCCGGGTTCCGTTTCCATACCCGAAAAGGCCGCCGCCTGGCCTGCGCCCGCGGGGCTGAAAGACATCTCCGGCGCTGCTATCGCCTCGAAGCCCGATTTCGACCTCGTTATGGTCAGGGTCGGATTCACCGCGAGGGTGATGAATACGGGCGGCTCATTCTCGCTCGGCCAAGTACGATTGATTGCTAAAGAAAAAGGGCAAAAACACCGCCTTCAGGGCAGCGCCGTAAGTGTTTATCCCGCCGGCTACCTCAAGGCCGCGAATACTCTCCAGCAAAAAGGCCTTGGCGACGAGATTCGGCTTACCGGTCAGGACGTGCAGCAGGGAACGCGATGGATTGATTTTGCTTTTTACGTTCCCGGCGGTTTCGAGCCGGCGGCGGTCGCGTTCAAAACCAACGACATTGCAGAAGTCGGGCCTATGGTAACAACCGAACAGGCGCCGACGCCCGTCCCGTTCATTCAAAGCTCGAATTGCGCAACCGGTTTTGCCAAAGTCGTCCCGGCGGCGAGCGCCCAGATATACGGACTGGAGCTGGCAGGCAGGTCGCGATTACTCGAAGGCGCCCGGCTGAAATTCGCCGACCAGCAGCAGTGGCAAAGTTTACAATCACAAAATAGCACAATGGCCGCCCGCTTTGACCGGGACCAGATTACCTGCGTCCAGGCCGAGCTCGTCGAGCCAAACCAGCCCGTGAAAGAAAATAAGCTGCCGCAGATGCTCAGGCCCAAAGCCGGCTACATACTGCTTTCACTCAAGTGCAATACCCCGGCGGCCAGAACCGCGCTTTCAGGCAGGCAATTGCCCACACTCATCGACTCAACCGGCGTAATTCATCACGCCTGCGGGCTTATCGCCTCGGGCAAAGTTGAAGGCAAAACAACCTTCGAGGCCGACTTCTGCCCCGAAAAACTTACATTCGCAACAGACGGCTCCGTCGCCAAACCCTGGCCTGAAAATATATGGCTGACTGAAAAGGCCGAAAGCGTTTTTGATTTCTACGCGCTTTTCCTGGTCAAACCAGGCACGCTCATCATCTCCATCCAGCCCGCGGGCGCCAGCCGCGTCGGCTTTAGCGGGACGGAATGTTTCCTGGTAAACTAAAGCTATTTTCCATTTTCAATTTTCTATTTGAAAAAAACGGTCGATTTGCCCTGAGGTGTTGATTAAATAGAAAATAGACACGGAGCGAAGCGACGAGCCCGCTTCGGAAAATAATAAATAGAAAATGAGGATAAGCTCCCCCCTCCAAAAAGTTCGCTGCGGGCGTCTCCACCTGCTCAATCTCCCCTGACCATCTACCCCCTTATGCGCAGACAAGTATCTCTTCGAGGTCAAGCTCCATCAGATGCTCAAGGTAATCCTTCAGGTCAATTTCCGAAAACTTTGACAAAAAGTCCGCCTTGGCGGATTTGTTGATTTCGCAGATGCAGTCAATCAATTCTCTTTTGCTCATATTCTCGTATCCCTTATCGCCCATAAGATTCTCCAATCGCCTCCCGCACTATCGACAACACGCGCAGCTTTTCTTTAGCCCTTCTAACATCCTCATAGCCAACGCCCTATAACAAAAACCACGATATACAGCAAATAAACCGCTCAATCACCAATATATAGCATAGTCGTCTCAGAACGTCTCTCAATGTCCAATAAAAATCCAGTAACCACTCTGTCTCTGTCATTAAAAAATTTTCAATAAGTCCAAATTAAAATAAAAAAACCGTCGGGCAGTTACACCGCCCGACGGCTCAAGCCAAAGTAATCCTTCCATATCAATTGATGTTCACTATACGGCCTTTCATCGAAATATGCGCGTCCTGATTTACCTGTAACGTTTGAATACGGTTCTGGCTGGGAAGAAGCATCGAAGTCGTCGCTGGTTCCAGTGTCACATCCACATCTTCAATGCTCCACATTGCACCAGTGATGGGGTCAATGATAACCCATCCAATCAGGCCGCCAAACACGAAGTTACCTACGAGATACCAGCCAACTTCGAGACCCTGATTGACTTGCTTAACTACTTTTTTATAACCGGCTTTCTCAATTGTAATCGTGTAATCTCCCGCTGAAAACCAACCTGCACCTCTCTTGAGAGTTACATTCGCAGGCGTGGTGCCCTGTGCTACCATTTTCCCCTTCTTGTCTAGAATGCCGAAATTGGCTTGCGCCGGGTTGCTATTTATATTTATGGTTTTTTCTCCCGAACAAATAATGGATGCGCAGCCGGAGGAGAAGATTGAAATCACAACCATAACCCACAACAATAAATACTTCTTCATCGCAACTCCTTTCATATTAATTTTTTGGTTTGTTAAAACGTTATTTTTTCACAGGAATTTGCTATATTCCTTCTATGACCCATAAATATCACACAATAGATGCACCTTCACAACAAACAGAATTGTTTACACTGAGCATAATAAATTTATATAAACTCTTCCTATACCGCATAATTTGAGGATATTCAAAAAACTCTCCTCAATTTTTTCTTCCAACGTTATATTTTGAAAATCTATAAGCCGGCAGCAACAAAGTCAAGAGAAAAAATCATACCGACGCGACAATGTTAATTTGGGCAATTTGGCGGGAACGAATTGAATGTCTATTCTTATCCATCTTTTTGAATTTTTCTCTTGACGCAAATGTGCTTTTATAGTAGGTAAGTCCTCGCTCTGCCGAGCTGGGGTAAGCAGGGCACAAGGGAAATCCTGTGAAAATAGAGGAAGGTGTTGTTTATCCTGCGATTAAGCAGCGAAATGGCTGCAAGGGGGACGCTCTTTCCTCATAAAAGCCATAAGCCAACGGCAGCCGGAAATCATCCGGCTTAACTTTGTTGATATTTTTTGAAAGGAAGAAAGAAAGAATAAGAGAATTTTCTTGGCCATTCAATAGGATTTTTTGCAAAATTGTCGATGTCGCACGAAGAAAGCTATGTTTTTTAACCGTTTAAATGAGAAATGTCAGAACAAATCAGTGAGAAAGGAGAAATGAACATGTCTGGAAAGCAAAGCATAAAGGTGATAGCGAGCATCTGTCTAATATTGTGTGTTACCGTGGTATCTTCCGTTCAAGCCGAAGACCAAACCAGCGATTCGGGATTCACCGTGAAACAGGGTTTCTATATAGGGGCAATGTATGTCAATAATAGCATGAGCGGCGACTTTGATGACACGGTTTTTTATACGAGCGGTTCAAAGGTATATGATGTCCCGGATGTGGATAACGGCACAGGATTCGGTATTGTTCTGGGCGCCAGGGGCAAGGATGGCGCTTTTGAGCTCAGTTATCAGCGGACCAATCACGATACCAGCTCGTCATTTGTAGATATAGGTGATAGCGAGGCCACTTATAACATCATTGACCTCAATTTCAAGTTCGATGTCTTTGCACGGGACCGGCTGAGACCATACCTGCTTATAGGATTCGGTTTTCCCTGGCTCACTATAGAAGATAGTATGTACGATGACGATGACGGTTCATACGATGACGAGACCTTTACAGGAATTTCTTTTAATTTGGGCGCAGGTTTGGCTTACTATTTAGACCCGCAGTGGGCGATAACCGGAGGCATCATTTACCGCTGGAACCGGTTCAGCAGCGTGGAGGGTAAATCTCTTGACGACACCCTGTCAGAAAAAGCCCTTAATCTGACTTTCGGGGTCGCTTATACTTTTTGAGGACTTTAGGACCAAGCCGGAGGACGCTGATGATAACATTTTGTCAGACGGCTTACGGCATTTTTCGGTCTAAGGTTTTAATTACAAGCACATCCTTACCAGTAAATACAGCAGCCCGTGCGTGAGGCCGGCGCCTTACGCACGGGCTTCTTTAATTTCACTCAAACAAGGCCGTCGTGCCCGGACGCGGCAGACAATCCCGCACGTGAATTTTTCAAAACAAAGGTCTTGTCCTTATAGCTGGCTTTTTTTATACTACTTGGTTTTCGGGCATTATTTTTGACACAGATTTACGCAGATTAACAATGTTTTTTTATTCTTGTTTTTTACAGTGTAAATCAGTGTTAATCAGTGTCTTAACAAAAGAGTGTCAATCTGTGTCGAGTTTTTTTGGAGAACAGGAAAGTGGCAAATATCGCTGACATTAGGAATATCGTTATCTTAGGGCACGGCGGCTCAGGCAAAACCTCTCTTGTCGAGGCAATCCTGCATAAAACAGGGGCCACCAACCGCTTAGGCAGCGTTGACGATAAAACAAGTATCTGCGACTATTACGACGAGGAAAAAGGGCACGGCCATTCAATCAAGTCGTCGGTCGTGCACGTCAATTTCGCCGGAAAGTCAATAAATATCATCGATACCCCCGGCTACCCCGATTTCATCGGCCCGGCAATAAAAGCCGTTCCCGCCGCGGAGACCGCCTGCATAGTTATAAGCGCATCAGGGGGCGTCGAAACCATCACCCGTAAGGTTTTCGAAACGGCGATAAAAGCCCGCAAGGCAAAAATTATCGTCGTCAATAAAATTGACGCCGAAAACGTCGAATGGTCCCGGCTTATAAAAGACATACAGGAATGTTTCGGCACAAAGTGCCGATGCGCAAATCTCCCCGCTGCCGACCGCGCCTCCGTCATCGACTGTATCGTTAACGACAAAGGCGATTCACCCGTAATGGACGTCGCAGCCGCCCATACCGAGCTGATTGAATCGGTCATCGAAGCCGATGAGACGCTTATGGAAAGCTACTTAGGCGGCGAGTCAATCCCCCCGGAAAAAATCTCGGAAGTGTTCGTCAAGGCGCTCCTGGCAGGGACAATTATCCCAATCGTTTTTACTAACGCACGAAAGGAAACCGGCATCGATGAGCTTCTAAATATCATCGCGAAATTCTCGCCATCGCCCGCGCAGGCCCCGCCCGCCCAGTTGAAGGAAGGCGATAAAGTCGTATCTTTGCTGCCCGACCCGGCGGCCCCATTGGCGGGTATCGTTTTTAGAATTTCGTTTGACCCTCGCTCGAATATGAAGTTTTCGAGCATCCGCATCTTAAGCGGCACGCTCAAATCCGACACAAATATGCTCCGTAACGACGAAAAGAAAGGCGTTCGCCCCGGCCACATCCTCAAATCACAGGGCGGCGATACAAGCGAAATCGACGCCGGAACCGCCGGCGACATAATCACCCTTGGCAAAATCGAAAACCTCAAAATCGGCGACCTCATTCACGACGGCAAAATGACGGGTAAGTTCGAAATGCCGGCGGCGCCTGAGCCGATGTTCGCTTTGGCGCTTGAGCCGGCGGCCAGGGGCGACGAGCAGAAAATCGGCGCAGCGCTCGATAAACTATGCGAGGAAGACCCCTGCCTGAAGGTAACAAGGGATTCCCAGACAAAAGAGCTTGTCCTCAACGGTTTAGGCGACCTGCACCTGCGGGTTATGCTGGAAAAAATGCAAAACCGCTCCAAGCTCAAGGTTAATACCAAAGAACCAAAAATCCCATACCGAGAGACAATCACGCTCAAGGCCGAAGGCCATTGCCGCCATAAGAAACAAACCGGCGGAGCGGGCCAGTTCGGCGAGGTCTATCTGCGCGTCGAACCAGCCGAGCGAAACTCCGACCCCCCTCTTGTTTATAGCTGGGACATCTTCGGCGGCTCAATCCCGGGCCAGTATGAGCCGGCAGTCCTCAAGGGCGTCAATGAGATTATGGAAAATGGCTTCGTCGCCGGCTTCCCGATGCAGGATGTCAAGGTTTCGGTCTATGACGGCAAGCACCACCCCGTCGATTCGAAGGAAGTCGCCTTCCGCGCCGCGGGTAAGGGAGCGTTTCTCGACGCCCTCGAAAAGGCAAAGCCGGTCCTGCTCGAACCCATCGTCAATATCGAAATCAGCGTGCCTGCCGAAAATATAGGCGATATAGCAGGCGACCTGGCGGGCAAGCGCGGCAGGGTCCTCGGACAGGAAATGCTTCCCGGCAATATGCTCCTCATCAAGGCGCAGGTGCCGCTCGCCGAGGTTACACAGTATAACAGCCAGTTGAAATCCGTTACCGGCGGCAGGGGCAGCTACTCAATGACGCTCAGCCATTACGAGGTCGTTCCGACGAACATCCAGGCAAATGTCGTCGCACAATACAATAAGCCAAAACAGGCCGAACAATAGCAAAAGGAAGGCCTCCCTTTTTGCTAAGTTACTTTGCATAGTAATGCAAAGTTACGATAACTAACAACAACTTGCGTTTTTAGCTTAAAAATTAGTATTTCTCTCCTTATCATAACCTTGTCCTTCTTTGTCTAACTTTGTCCATCTTCGTTTTTAGCTCAAAAATGAGGGTGGTTTGGCTTTACCTGCCAGAAAAGTAACAAAAACGAACAAAAAACGCTCAAAATCGCGCTGTTCCGTAAAAAAACGTTCAATTTCCGCAAAAAAACTGATGCAAATCGGCGTTTTTCGCTATAATACCCCCACTCGTGCCGTACGGCTAAATTGAAAATAGAAAATCGAAAATAGCAAATCCCCTATGTTTGACAGGGTTCTAATCCTTTCGGCCTCAGCAGGCGCAGGGCACATTAGAGCGGCACAGGCCGTTGAAAAGGCCTTCGTCCGGCTCAACGCCGCACGCGAGTTGAAAAATATCGACACTCTTCAATACACAAACAAGCTTTTCGAAAAATTATATTCTAAGGCATATATTGAACTTGTTGACAAAGCCCCCGACGTTCTCGGCTGGCTCTACAATCACTTCGACAATCCCTGGCAATACCGGCGACGACGCCTGGCATTCGACAAGCTCAACGCCCGCGCCTTTATCAAATTACTCAAAGAATTCCAGCCCGACCTGGCCGTCTGCACTCACTTTCTTCCGGCAGAAATCATTTCCTGGCTCAAGGAAAAACGACGCCTGACCACGCGACAGGCAATCGTTGTTACAGATTTCGACCTGCACGCGCTTTGGCTGTGCCGACATTATGAACATTACTTCGTCGCCCTTGAAGAAACGAAACTGCACCTGCAGGAGCTCGGAATCCCGCCCGAAAAAATCACCGTTTCCGGCATCCCCATCGACCCTGTTTTTGCCGAGAACAAAGACAAAACCCAAATGCGCAAAAACCTGGGGCTCGACACGTCGCTGCCCACAATTCTCATCTCCGCAGGCGGCTTCGGCGTCGGCCCGATGGAAATGCTCATCGAGTCGCTGACGAAAATGCGCAACAAGACGCAGGTCGTCGCAATATGCGGAAAAAATGAGGAACTAAAAAGCAGAATTGATAAACTCTCCCGCAACCTCCCCCGCAACTGCCCCATTAAAATCATCCCCGTCGGCTACACCACTCAAATGGACGAATATATGTCCGCTGCGGACCTGCTTTTGGGTAAACCCGGCGGATTGACTTCTTCGGAGGCCCTCGCCAAAGGACTGCCCATCGTCATATTTCGCCCCATCCGCGGCCAGGAAGAACGCAATTCCGACCATTTACTCGAAGAAGGCGTCGCCATTCGCTGCAATAACCTTCCGGTTTTGGGCTACAAGATTGATTCGCTCTTAGACAACCCCCAGCGAATGGCCCTTATGAGAAAAAACGTTCAGCGTCTTGCCCGCCCCGATGCCGCCGTAACCATCGTCCAAAAACTCTTGTCCCTGCGAAACGCTTAACCAATTACGATTCGATGGCCGAGGTGAGAATTTTGCGGTTTGTGTCAATCCACCGGGCCTTGCGAAGAATCATTTTGAGAAAGTCCAGCCCCTTTAGATTGCCGAAAAAGCCGGTGGCGGCGATGGGCAGGACCGCCTCGGCTATCATTGTCTCAATCATCAAATCCAGAAGCGAATCAACCTTGTTCCTTTCGAGTTTGATGACCTCCCGGTAGCCCTCTAATACCTGGACGAGCTTTGCCTGGTCGAGATAATCAGGCCAGTCAACCGGGTTCGGCTGATAGCCCACTATCGAAAACTGGAGCATCGAGTTGGCCAAATCCGTTATCGGCGGGGCAATCTTCACCGAGTCGAAATCCAGCACGGCCACGAGTTTTCCCTTGTCGAACAGCATATTTCCAGGGTGCCAGTCGCCGTGAACGACCTGCTCGCGCCATTTATCAAAACCAAGCTCGTTGACACGAACGCCGGCTGCATTATAAAGGGCCATCAGCTCCTCGCCGGCGTCGTGAATCTGTCTTTCCGAGTTGCCGGAGCTGTCGGAAGCAACCGTTTTAAGATGCCCGCGCACGGTCGTCGAATCGTGGAAGCTGGCCTTCAACGGCTCCCACTCGAACTTGAAATTCTCAAGATACTGGTGAAACCTGGCAAGCTGCCTGCCGGTATCTATGGTCTGCTCCGCCGAGCCGGTGTATCTGACGCCGCCGACAAACTTGAACAGTTCGTAAATACTGTCCCGCGACTGCAACAGGGTACTTGCCTCATCTCGCGTCTTCACAAGCGGGGCTATGGGAAAATAACGCTTGGCCAGGTGTATTTGCACGGCGTGCGAAAACGCGACCCGGTAAACGTCGTCCCTGCCCTGGAGCCGGCGTTTGAGCAGGAACCGCCCCTTTGTAGTCGTAACCACGATTTTCGGTGCGCGTCTGCTTCCCCCGACAAGACGCATTACCTTGCGGATTTTTCCGATGTCGTAATGGCTGAGCACCTCAGCCAGCTCTTCCGATGAAATTCGTGCGCCCTTTTGCATTTTCGATTTATGATTTATTATTTATTATTCATTATTTGTTCGTAGACGTTTCTCAAATCATAAATAATAAATCAAAAACAGAAACCTTATCGCATCAGAAACATCATTATTATGACCAGCAGCAAAATCGCCGACAACGCCCCGAGGACAAGGATGATGTTTTTGTATTTCGTTTCGATTTGCTCGACGGAAACCTTCTCTCCCAGCTCTACTGTTTCGCCGTCTTCAAGCTGCTCAAAAGCCGATACGTCTATTCGCTTGTGCGCAAACATCGGCGCCTGCCCCGTCCGGACCGCCTTCAAATCCTCAAGCAGCTCGTCCATATTGCTGTATCTGTCTGCCTTGTTCTTGGCCATCATAACTTCAATCATTTCCGATATGCCGGCAGACAGCGTCGTATTGATATGGTCGGGAGGAATTAACTGGTCTCGCAGGTGTTTTTTCATAACCTCGACAGGGTCTTCGGCCATATACGGAACCCGGCCCGTAACCAAATGGTAAAAAGTCGCACCGAGGCCGTAAATATCCGCCCTGCCGTCGATATCCATCTCGCCGCGAATCTGCTCAGGCGATATATAATATGGCGTTCCGTAGGCCTTGCCCTTCTCGGTCTTGGCCGCCTCGATATCGGTTCTCTCGCGGGCCAGACCCATATCGGCAAGCTTTACCACGCCGTCCTTGTTTATCATTATGTTCTTTGGCTTTACGTCGCGGTGAATCAATCCCATCGAATGGGCGTGTCGAAGGGCCTCCGCTACCTGAATTATGATATCCAGCGCCTCCTGCTCGCTGAAAACCTTTCCCGCAGCAATGTCGTCATACAGAGTTTTGCCCTCGACGAATTCCATCACAAAATAGTGATACCCCCCTGCCTCGCCGACATCCACCGCCTGCACGATATTGGGGTGATTGAGCTTGCCCGCCGCCTGGCCTTCCTTGTAAAAGCGCTCTACGTAATCAGGATTCTCGCTGAACCGCTTGGGCAAAACCTTTATCGCCACCACACGGTTTAAGCTAAGCTGTTTGGCCTTATAGACCACGGCCATTGCGCCTGCCCCAATCTTGCCCAAAACCTGGTAACCGGGTATCTGGTGCGCATGCGTAGCCGCCTTTACCTCCCTGGCGGCCTGCCTGAGACGCTGCGCCTGTGTTGCCGTAATAAAACCCTTGCTGATCAGCAGTTCCTGTAACAGAACAGGGTTGTTCTTTCGGCGGGCCTCCATCTCCTCGATGCACCTTTTCAGCTCGTCGCCGGTGCAAAGCCCCTGCTCTACGGCCATCTTGCCGAATAACGTGTCCTGATTAGTCGATTCGCCAGCCATTTATTGTCTTATCGTATGCCCCTTGGCTTTTCCCAGGTATCTTTTTTTACACTCTCATTATGAATTATATAGGACCGTTGTCAAAACAAAACTTTATCGCCCCCCTCTTTAATTAAAATCGACCTTTTCTCTTTCGCAGTTTAACCTTTATCCGCCGCAGGCGCGATTTCTCCGCCATTGACTTAGCCGCAATTCCTGCTAAACTGCTCACTTTTCAGTAATAGCCCCGACATTACTCGAATCAGAAGGAGGCAAGCGGTGGCGTATAATTGTGTGGTTTTGGTAAAACAGGTGCCTGATACGAAAAGGATTACAGGCAAGGCGATGAACGACGACGGTACGGTCAACCGCTCGGCGCTGCCCGCTATTTTCAATCCCGAAGACCTAAACGCCCTCGAAATGGCCCTCGAAATCAAAGACAAATCCGGCGGCAATGTAACCGTCATTACAATGGGTCTGCCCGCGGCCGCAACGGTTTTGCGGGATGCCCTTTATCGCGGCGCCGATGAAGCCATTTTGATTACCGACGCCCGCGCCGCCGCAAGCGATACGCTTGCCACAAGCTACATATTAAGCTGCGCCGTCAAACAGCTTAAATATGATATTGTCCTTTGCGGCAGGCAGGCAATCGACGGCGATACTGCACAAGTCGGCCCGCAGTTAGCTGAAAAACTTGGGCTTCCCCAAATCACTTACGTCGAAAAACTCATCGACATTAAAGACCATACCATAATCGCCCAGCGAAATATCGGCAACGGCTGGCAGAAAGTAAAAACACAGCTTCCGGTTCTGATGACGGTTACCGCCGAAGCAAACGAGCCGCGAGTCGCCGCGGCCAAAAAGATGATGAAATACAAGGCCGCCCTTACCCCTGCCGATGTTTCGCAGCAGGTTAAATCCGAAAATCCCGACGCCGTCGCATCCGAACTCAACGAATTATCATCGCTAAAGTGCCGCGAGCTTGAAAACAAGGGCCTCCTTATCAAGCAGTGGAACCTCGACTATATCAAGGCCGATTTGAACTGGTGCGGCCGAAACGGCTCACCCACAAAAGTCCACCGCATCCAAAGCGTGGTTTTAGCCGCCAAGGAAAGCAAAAACATCGAGCCGACCGACGCCGGCTTAACCGATATGCTCCACGAACTTATCGATGATAAAATAATCGCTTAATCTTATGTCTAACGAAACCCAAAAACCGACCTGTAAATGCCCTGTATGTAATTCAGATGCCCCTGCGCCGAAGCCCTTTTCTTCCGAAGGGCAAGGTCATGGCAACACTTATTCGTGTCCAATGTGTGGCGAATATCGAGTGGAAAGTTTTACGGAAGCTCAACTCAAATCTCGGTTGAACAACAACCAAAAGATTGCTGTTCTTAGCCACTGGATTCGAACCAGACACGAGGCAAATCCTTCCGAATGGGTAAATCTCACTGACGATCTGGTTGAGAAAATTGTAAAACAACTCCCTCCTACACCTGCTGAGCAAGCAGACAAGTTTGTTCTTTGGCTCGGAAACAGCAAACACCCCCCAGGAGAATTTGTTTGGGTTCAGCCTGCCACGCACCAATCCATTATGGGAGCTACAACGCCCGAGGGATTCGAGTTGGTTTTGAATCATCTCATTGAAACAGAAATTTTTAAATCACCCGGCACTGAAGCTGAACATATTAATGGTAGAGCATATGTAACCCTCTCCCTCAAAGGATGGGACCGCTTTCATCAAATCAAACGCGGTTCTATTGAGAGCTGCAAAGTATTTATGGCGATGAAATACAATGACGCACAACTGGATAAAATCGTTGACGATGTTTTCAAACCAGCTGTCAAACAAACTGGTTTTGACCTTGTTCGGCTCGATGACAGACCTAAAGCTGGCCTTATAGACGACCGGCTCCGTGTAGAGATACAAACATCTCGCTTTCTAATAGCAGACCTTACGCACGACAATCTCGGCGCTTACTGGGAAGCGGGTTATGCCGAGGGACTTGGTAAACCTGTCATTTATACCTGCGAAAAAAGCAAGTTTGAAAAAGATCCGCCCCACTTTGATACGAACCATCATTTGACAATACCCTGGGACGAGAAAAATCCACAAGAAGCAGCAAAACAATTAAAGGACACCATTCGCGCTACTTTACCTGACGCGGCAAAATTATCCGATGATTGAAAAAAATATGCAAAGAACGTCTAACGCTTTATTATTAAAAAACGTCATTCCGAGCGTAGCGAAGCGAAGTCGAGGAATCTGTTTTAATAGATTTCTCCGCTTCGTCCCGACAAGTCGGAACTCCGGTCGAAATAACATATTATTTTTCCTCTGTGGCCTCTGTGGCCTCTGTGGCCTCTGTGGCCTCTGTGGCTTAAAAAAACCGAGGCCTCTGTGGCTAACGAGTGACTATTAACGAGCAACGAGAGACGAGATTATGATAGACGTAAATCGACAAGGCGAAGTGTGGGTATTTGCTGAACAGCACAGAGGCCGACTTGAAGATACCCCGCTTGAGCTTATGAGCAAGGGTCGGCATTTGGCAGATATTCTGCAGGTTCAGTTGTCGGCCGTGCTGCTCGGCGCTCAAGTCAAGCCGCTCGCTGCCAAGCTGTTTCAACACGGGGCCGACAAAGTTTATCTTGTCGAGCATCCCCTGCTTGAACACTACCAGCCGAACAGCTACGCCAAAGTCATTTTCGAGCTGGTTCACAAATACAAGCCGCAAATCGTCGTTTACGGCGCCACCGCCACAGGACGAGACCTCGCCCCGCGTATCGCAAGCGCGATAAAAGCGGGACTAACCGCCGACTGCACCGATTTGCAAATCGGCGACCACAAAACAACAAACGGCGAACTCCATAAAAACCTGCTCTTTCAGATTCGCCCCGCCTTCGGCGGCAACATCATCGCCACGATTATCAATTTCGACCGCTGGCCGCAAATGGCTACCGTCCGCGAAGCTGTTTTCCCAATGCCCACGCCCGATACAACGAGAAAAGGCCAAATCATCGAAGAAAAAACCGAGCTTTCACAGGCAGACCTCGCTCTCGAAATACTCGAAGAGCATACAAGACCCAAAAAAGTCAACCTCAAGGCGGCCCGGCTTATCGTCGCGGGCGGCGCAGGCGTCGGCAGCAAAGAAAATTTCCGGCTAATCTGGGACCTGGCAAACTGCCTCGGCGCAGCCCCCGCAGCGACAAGAGCGGCCGTTGACCTCGGCTACATCGACCACGACCACCAGGTAGGCCAGACCGGGACAACCGTCAGGCCGTCGCTTTATATCGCCGTCGGCATCAGCGGGGCGATTCAGCATCAGGCAGGTATGAGCCAGAGCCAGAAAATAGTCGCAATCAATAACGACCCGCAGGCCCCCATTTTCGACGTCGCGCACTACAAAATCGTCGGCAACCTCAACGAAATCGTCCCGAAAATGATTAAGGCAATTAAAGAAAAGAGTTTTAAGGAACCGGCTACCGCAGGTAAATAAAAATGCCAAACTTTTACACCGATAACGACGACATACGTTTTTTATTCAAACATATCGACCTCGGCGTCCTCGCCTCGCTTTGTGAAGAGGACTTCAAATTCGCGTCGCAGTTCGATTACGCACCAGCCAGCGCGGCTGAAGCGATTCGAAATTACGCTCTGGTCCTCGATTCGCTTGGCCGGCTAAGCGCAGAATTTATCGCCCCTCGCGCCGAGCAAACCGACCGAGAAGGAAACACACTCAATCCCGACGGCACAGTAAGCTATGCCAAAGGTATCGCCGAATCATTAGATAAACTCGCAAAGGCCGATTGTTTGGGTTTCACCCTGCCTCATCGTTTCGGCGGACTCAATTTCCCGAACCTAGTTTACTCGATGGCAATTGAAATCGTCTCCCGCGCCGACGCCTCGCTTATGAACATCTTCGGTTTGCAGGGTATCGCCGAAACCATCAACGCCTTCGCAGATGAGCAAATCAAACAAAAATACCTGCACGATTTCTCCGCAGGCAAAGTAACCGGCGCTATGGTTCTGACCGAACCCGACGCCGGCTCAGACCTGCAGGCGGTCAAGCTGCGGGCGTTTCAGGACAATACAGGCAACTGGTTCCTGCACGGCGTCAAACGCTTCATTACCAACGGCTGTGGCGAGGTGCTTCTCGTTCTTGCTCGCAGCGAACCCGACCGTTCAGGCGGCCTTGGGCTGAGTTTATTTGTTTGCGACAGAGGCCCGACCGTCCATATCCGCCGGCTTGAAGACAAGCTCGGCATCCACGGCTCCCCCACCTGCGAAATCTTTTTCGACAATACCCCATCCCGGCTCATCGGCGAACGCCAGCGCGGCCTGGTTACTTATGTTATGGCGCTTATGAACGGCGCCCGTATCGGCATCGCGGGACAATCCTTAGGTATCGCCGAGGCCGCGTATCGCGTCGCCCGCGATTATGCCGCCAGCAGAAAACAATTTGGCGTCGCTATCGAAAAATTACCAGCCGTGCGCGATATGCTCATAGATATGAAAATCGCCCTCGAGGCCGGACGCGCTTTACTTTATGAAACGTCCCGCGTCGTTGACCATAATATCGCCGTTGAGAAAAAACTCGAATTTAATCCGCCCGCAGAAAAAGAACAACTCAAGCCGCTAAAGGAGCAGTCCCGCCGGCTTAACCGGCTCGCCTCGATGCTGACCCCGATGAGCAAATACTTCTGCTCCGAGATGGCCAACCGCGTCGCCTACGACTCAATCCAGGTCCTCGGCGGCTCCGGCTATATGCGTGATTACGCCGTCGAACGCCACGCCCGCGACGCCAGAATCACGACCATTTACGAAGGCACAAGCCAGCTTCAAATCGTCGCAGCAGTCCGCGGCGTCTGCTCCGGCGCCTGCGAAAAATACCTGGCTGACCTGACACAGCAAAGTTACGACCCTGAATTGGAAGACCTCATCGCCAAGCTGGCCGAAGGAACAGAACAGCTTAAAAACGCCGTCGCCTTCGTAAAACAACAGGGCGCCGAATATATGGACCTCTACGGCAGACCGCTCGTCGATATAGCCATAAATCTCATCATCGGCTACCTCTTCTGTGACCAGGCAAGCTCCAAAGTCGCTCTGGAAGTCCTCATCGAGGATATGGCAGGCGCTACCAACGGGCAGAAAATCCTGATGAAAAAACGAAAAGCTCTCATTGCCCGGCGGTTCATCACCAAAAACGCCCCGCAAATCGTAGCCCTGAGTCAACTTATCTGCTCAGGCGACAAATCCGCCTTTACTGATTTCGCCGCGTTGATTGGCCCGGTACCGGAACAGCAATGAAAATGACGCAGATTGACACTGATTCTTTTAAACACAGGTTTGCACTGATTAACACTGTTTTCTATTTTTGTTTTTTACAGTGTAAATCAGTGTTAATCAGTGTCAAAAATTGCCGTGTCAATCGGTGTCTAAGGACGCCGTTATGCTGAAAGCCATAATCTTTGATTTCGATGGCGTCCTCGTCGATTCCGAACAATTCCACTTACAGGCGTTTAACAGCGTATTCGCGAAATTTAATTTTCAATTATCGACTCAGGAATATTACGAAAGGTTTTTGGGGCTGTCCGACAAAGAGCTTTTACTTGTAGTCGCCAAGGAAAGAAAACTATCGCTATCCACACAACAGTTCGAACAACTGTTACAGGAAAAAGCAATCGCGTTCAAAAAACTCGCCTCGACTCAGGCGACCGTTTACCCAGGCGTTCCGCAGTTTCTCAAAATGTTAGCCGACAATAAAATCCCACTTGCGATTTGCTCTGGCGCGCTTTTACCTGAAATTGAGCTGATTTTGAAGGGCGCAGGCCTGCGGAATTTCTTTGACATAATTGTCTCAGCCGAACAGGTCAAATATGGCAAACCAGACCCGGAGGGCTTCCTCCTTGCCCTCAAACTCTTGAACAAAAAAACTAATCAGAAAATCGAACCACAGGATTGTATTGTTATTGAGGATTCTCACTGGGGCCTCGAAGCCGCCAAAACCGCCGGTATGCACCCCGTCGCTGTAACCAATACCTACTCCGCCGACCAGTTGAAACCCGCAGACAAAATCGTCGCTAACCTCGGCGAATTGACTTTTGCCGACCTACAAACCCTCTGCTGTTGACTACAACAACTCCAAAACCAGTGTGCGAACTTTTTCAGCCATCTGAATTGCCTGCCCGGCTTCGTCGCCGGTAACGCCGGGAAAATCGCCCGGATAACGGACATCCACGCCATAATTTGTAAGAATGATTGTATCCCGCAGGAATTCGGACAGTTTGGCGTTTACCGGGGCAATCAGGTCGAGGATTTCATCGATATCGTGCGTCTTGGGAAACTCGACCTGGCGGAAAGTCAAATAGGCCTTCAGGTATTTTTCCGCGGCCTGCTGCGAATGAAAACAGACAGCAGACAGAAAAGTTATTCCATAAGTTAAAAGCGATTTGGCGGCGTTAAGGTCTTCTTCCGCCTTCAACAGCCATTGACGCACAAATTCATCTCTTATTTTTTCAGGCGGCTTCATATATTACCCTGCCGTATTTATTGGCTGGATACGCAATGCCCCCGATGACGTTTTTACTCTCCTCGAACCGCTCGGCAGCCATTACGATAATATCGAATGGATACCCAAGACCTCGCATTGCCTGTCGAATCCGAACGCTTTCCTGGCGGGTATCGCCCGGCGCCGGCTCAAGCACCAACAGGTCGATATCGCTGTCCTTGGACATATTTCCCGCCGCTGCCGAACCGAACAGAATTATCCGCTGGGCCTCAGCCACAGCCAGTATGCGTTTGATGATTTCATTAACCAGCGCCTCATTTATTCCCATATATTCCTCAAAAGCTTTAGCCACATCATATCCTTAAGCATTATCCGGCCAACCTGTTCTTTTGTCAATTTTCATCGGCAAATTTTATCCGCCACCTGACTACGGTTTCGATGTTGTATTTAGCCCGCCGTTTCACGGCGGGTCTGTAGTTTTTTTTGACACTTATTTACACGGTTGAACAGGCAACGGAAACTGCTTATAATTGCTTATAATGACAAAAGGAGGCGGCGTTTGGCGTTTTATACTGACGTTACAATCCTTGTTGGGCGTCAAGAAAAAAAGGCAATGTATGAAGAACGTAAGTATAGAGACGTTGTTGTGTTGTCTGGTGTTGCAGATAGGATGCGTCGGTTCACGTCCACCCGTGGGACAGGTGGTATATGTTACTGACACTATTGGCGGACAACCGTACGTTGTTTCAGCGAGAGTGGGAGAGGATGGCATGTTCGCGAACAGTATTTCGAAAGGTAACACAACCCAGACGATGTCAGGACAGGTGACGAAGTCGGGCGAGGAGTACGTAGTGGTAATCGACTACAATTGCGTAAGAACTAACAGCGACGGATTACATCAGATCAACACTCGCATAAAACTGCTGGAAGGACAGTTGCAGAAACTTGGCGGTATGGGCAATGACTTTGTCCGCATCAGAATATCGAGTGAATAGGCATGCCCGGCGAAGAGATGCTTGATGGGTGCTGTGGGGCTATCTCGCCAATAATAATACGGACTTTACGCAATAGTTATGTCGGCTGGAAATGAGGGGTGCTTAATCAGGCCAAAGGCCGTCTGTGTCGATTTCTCCTTTATGGCCACTTGGTTGACGGCGCTTCGTTTACTTTCTGCCTCCAGCGGGTTCCGGCATACTCGAATTCCACGGAATCCTGATTTATCTGAACCACTTTCACCCCGCGTATGCTCTGCCCGGCTCGCAGGACCTCCCCGTCTATAGAAAATGAAGCGTCCTCACTGCTGTATAATATGGCGGTTACCGTGCCTTTGGCCTTCGGGGCAACGGGCTTGGCAGACCTGCCGGCATAATCATAAACTGCTTCAATCTCCAGTTTCTTTGCCTTCTCCAGGTCGCTCAACTGGCACATTCTTCGTTTTTGCAGGTGTTCGAAATCCATCTTATATTCGCTCATTTGACCATCCGTCTCATTATGCAGCTCGCGCACCTGATGTTCATAACCTGAGGCCGGCCCCCCTTCAAAAGGGGTCCCTATGGCCCCTGTGTGCAATCCGTCTGTTGCACTCACAGCCCCGGCGCTGCTATTCATTTGTTCGATAAAACGGGCGTATGCGGCCCTGTCGGCGGCGTCGAGCTGCATTAGAGCAATCTCCGCATTTTCTCGAAGTCGGAAAAACTGGTTCGCGTAATATTCTTCAACTTCCTCCCTTTTACGTGCGTACTTTGCCTCTATCGCCGCTATTTGTTCACGGATGGCTGGCGATGATTTAATTGCATTTCTTCTCGAAGAGTCGGAATTTGTTCCTCTCATTGAGCCGCCGAAGTGATAACCGATAACAGCGACAATCGCGACTGCTGCAATGGGAAATAACAAAGTTTGAATTTTCATAAACTTTCCCTTTCGGCGAAGTGGTGCGCGTCGGATGCTGCCGGGCTGTCTCGCCAGTTACTATAATTATTTCGGCTGAAAAGGAGGGGCGCTTAACCAATCCGAAGGCCGATAAATTCGCGAAATAGCTTGTAACCCGCCGTAGAACGGCGGTCTAAATACAATACCATCTGTAACCTTCCTGCCCCCGAAAGACGTAGGCGGGGGTGTGTCCTCCCTGCCCCTGCAAGCAGTAGGCAGAAGTGTGGCTAAACAGCTATTCGTCTTCCAGCGTATCCAGGCCCATAATGACGTTATGCATAAAAACGCGTCTTCCGCTTTTAGTTGTGTGCGCTGCAAAGGTTTGTCCCCGCGCTTTGTCGTTGAAGGCGTACCATTTATATTTGTTTAGCCACTCGTAGTCCTCGTCATCGACCTTTGTGAACTGGCCGTTTCCTAATGGTATCTCTTTCATAATTCTTTTCCTTTCTCACTTTTCCCGAAACAGGAAAGTATCGAATAATATATTTTACCGATTTTCGTGCGCTTCTGACAGCGATTTTGGGCCGCTTTCTCATCTCCGATATACTTATAGTTGCTCCCGACCTTTACATAATCCTCACGCGGGAAGTTGGTGTGCGCGAACTCCTTGTGGTATTTGAGAGCTGCGACGTCATATATGCGTGCTGCCTCGATTTCATCTCTGGTGTAGCCCAGGTGTTTAATTATACTCCTTCCGTTCTTCATATATGTGATGGCAATTCGCCACCTCTTGCGCGGTTCATACCAGTTAACCCCTCGGTATTGCGAGGTGGTTTTCGTTTTAATCTTTGGCCTGTTCATCATATTTTGAGAGAATGTCGCCGCACGCAGATTTGACCTGAGGTTATTGAATGGGTCATTGTCCCTGTGGTCAACAACCTTTCCCTTTCGTGCCTTGACAAGCTCCTTGTGTAAATAGCTTATTCTGGCCTTCTCTGGCCCGGTTTTTATTGTCCGGGCGGGATATGCTTTTGTCCCCTCCGAAAGAAACCATTTGTATCGGCATTTCTCGTAGTAAACGTCCGGGTCAACAATCGTATAAGCGCCTTCGCCTAAGTCAATTTTGCGGAATGGTTCGCCGAATGTCAGCCGGCGATACTGCATCAAAGGCCATACGCATATTTTGTCTAACCATTCCGGTATCGGTATTGTTACATTCGCCGACATTTCTCGTCCCTATTCTTCAAATCAAATATCAAAAAGCAAATATGCGGAACATTTTTATGCGTTGGATTCGCAGCCGATGTAACGAGGTCTTTTTGATTTTTGCCTTGTCGTTTTACATTTTAAATTTTGTTCTTTCATATCTCCCATACTCTTTCTTCCATTTTCCACCAAATCAAACATATTGCTATTATACAATACTTTATTGCAATGTCAATAAAAATATAACAATTTTAGCAAATATTTTAAGCAATCGTAAGCCCTTTATTTGATTGAAGTTAAGCATATTTGACATGATATTCTTAAAATAAATGCCGTTTTTTGTGCATTATGTGCCTTTTTGCGGCCAAACCCGTTCTCGTTATAACTCTTTTCTTATAAAGAACTTACGGCGTATGCCTTTTTGTGAAAAAATCTCAAAAACCGTTATTTTTCGGGCCGGATTAGGGCTTTTCAATTGTGTTTTCAACATATCCCTTTTCGATTTGCCCCCATATCGCCTGTAAACCGCTTATAATGCGGAGGAGCATCAATCAACGATATTTTTCTTAGAACGGCTATTTTAATTTTGTATTTAGCCCCGTCACCATCGGCTTTGCCGTAGGCAAAGACGTGTGACGGGGTTTGTCCCATTCATATTTAGCCCCGCCATCATCCCAGATGTTTTAATCGCCGTGTGGCAGGGTTAATTTGCGTGTGACGGGGTTTGTCACATTCATATTTAGCCCCGCCTGCTCTCGACCGCTGCTTACGTGGATTCTCTGTCGGGGGAGTGTCTGCTCACTTGACTTGCAACAGGGGATCCATAAGTTAATTCTCAATTCCCGGAGCGCAGCGAAGGTCCTCACGAAGCGTAGCGAAGGTCCCCGCCTGCCCTCGATTGCTGCTATTCTGGTTTTGCTATCGGGGGAGTGCTGCTTATTCGGGATTGAACAGGGGATCCATTAGCTCCTTTGGTTTTCTGCCGGAGCCCCCCCCTACCGCATTTCCCCTCCCGTCCTCGACTCAATCTCCTCTCAACCGCATCGGGGGTTATCAGCCCTTTTAGAGGGCCTTGTTATCTTCAGCCTGGCTATTATTTTGCTTTAACCATTTTGTTGCTTCATCTCGTACACAACGAAGTACTGCCTGTGATTGTTCATCGTATTTTTCAATGTCCACACCTTCTAGTAAAAGAAGTTTCATAGCCATGTATTCTTGGTTATTAAAGATTGATTTAACGTTTCTTTGATCGAAGTTGTTTTGAAATTCAATTTGATGCTCACGGTTATAATCGGAAAAATAACAAATCATTGGTGCAATCTGAACGCCAATAATCTGTGGATTATCAGCCGAGGCTTTTATCAATGCCTTGCCTAACCACTGCCATTGATTTAGGGAATATCTATTGTTCTCATTCTTTTCTTCAACACTTCTAATAAATTCACCCATAGTCCATATATAATCAGGATCTAATACCTTTGCTAACAATGCAGGGTCATTCTCGTAAATCTTTTTAGCTTCCTCAACAACTCGTTTTCTAAACACCTCATCTGAGTTATGCTCCGGGTTATGCCAAAAATAATATAGCTCATGGGCATACCGTAAACTTATTGATAGTGCCTTCTTTATTTCTTCAAGCAGCCATTTCTTCCATTGCTCATCGAGGTTTTCAGGCGCCAATGTAAACCACCCAGCGATAGCCGGGCAGACTTTACTGCCTGCTTTATTGCCGTGTTCTTTAAGGGTTATACCGAACTGTTTTGATGCCGCTTTTTGCAAGCTACCATGGTTGAGAATATTTTTAAATTGATGTACTTTCTTATCAACCCTTTCATCATTCGACAATGCCTCGACGAATTCCATGCCTCTAAATGACTTGCTCTCGTGATCTTTGTTCCATTCTCTTAATGCTCTCAGTATCTCATAATCTTTAATTTCGTTATCGTGCAGTTCACCCCGTTTAATTCGCTCCCAGTATTCTGTTGGTTCGTCATTGGCCACATGTTGATATTTGGTGAGATCTTGGTGAAGCGACCAATCTGTTCTTTCATCGGAGAATTCTGGGAATAGAGCATTTACCAGCTTCGAGACCGCGCTAATATCGTACTCAGCATTCTCTGTTGCACGGGCGTACTCAGGATTCAGTTTTTTCCTGAGTTCATCTATTTTTTCTTTCTTATCTTCTTTTGCAAGTGCACACAATCGGGCGATGTGTTTATCTATGAATGAAAATATCCTCTCATCGACCACCTTCAATACATTGACAATCAGCAGGTCATCGAAATCTATTTCTCCAGCCAGCTTTTCCCACGCCGTCAGTGTTCTTCTTAACGTATGCTTGAACACTCTCGGATTATCGGTTAATTCCAGTATCGCATCAACAGGCTGTGACAAACCGTCATCTGTTTCTGCAACAATTTGTAGTATCTCAGGCCTGCCCCAGCCCATTCTGTCTTTGTTGTAGTTTTTAGGTATCGTGCTAATAATATCAGGGCAACGCTCAATACAATATAACCTGAAAGTTTCCAAGGCATTGAGAACATCAGTGCGGTTCAGTCTTGGCACGTTTTCTACATGCTCAGCAGTCTTTATCAGAATCTCTTCGGCATCATATTTTTGTCCTATAGCCAGCACAAAAGAGACCTGTTTTAACTGGCGCAGGCTATCCAGCAATGCCGCTATTTCGTTGAAAAACACTTCATCATTATTGTTTCTGTCCACATCTTCAAGGAATATGATCAACCTCTTGTTAATCGCTGTTAGAACAACATCTATTTTTTTAAGAATATCCAAAGGACTTTTCCAGAAGGTCGCCAACGCCGCAAGTATCTTAAGAAACATATTATCGGCTGAACCCATTGCAGCTATGTATTGTTCAGGAATAGTGCGCAATCCTGAAACATCAACGTGTCTACTAAGTTCATTTATTGCGCATTCCAATATATGCTCAGCAGTCGATCCTTTGGCAAAACCCCATCCTGATACTGTACAGGTAACTACGTCAACTCTATGGTCAACTGAATCGTCTTTATCATTCCTATTGTTTTGATTTAACTTGTTTCGATTTTCAGGATTAAGGTAGTAATCAACCATTTTAATAATGCTGCTTTTACCGCTACCGTATTCGCCGACTAAGGCTACTGTTTTCAATGGGGTTTTTAGCAGCAATCTACTTATATTTCTTGCTTGTACGGCCATGTCGAATTGGTCTTGGTTTGGGCTGCTAATTGCTTTTTCTTCGTGAAGCCATTCGATTAGTTTCTCAGGGTCTTTACTAATTTCATGGAAACTATCAGTTATTTGGTTTTTGGGTCGCTCGTTTTTTTCTCTTTGGCCAGCGATCGCGTTACATTGCATAAGACAAAACCAATAAATAAGCCTGCTAAGAAAATACCGCTAATTAATATAATTTCGACAAAAGTGTAATTTGGTAAAAATGATAAATAACATAGAGCCAAGATAACACTTAGCCAGACCGGCGGCCATAAAATGAAATTCTTGAGGTAAAAATTATCTAACAAGCTAAACTGAGTTGCCCCAAATCGCCATAATAGTAACCAAATAGCTGTGATACTGGCTAATAAAAACAAACAGGAAACGAATATCTCATCTTTTAGCACAAACTGTTTGAACCAGTTGCTAAGTTTTCCAAGCTGTGGTTCAATTGCAAGGTAGATTAGGAAAACTACAAGGGATAACGCAAGTATGTCAATCCATCGTTTAACGATATGTACTCTTTTTGTATCGCCCATAATGGCTAATATCCGGAAACACCATATGTATTTCCTCATTATTTATAAGGACATTTGCCGGAAAGCGTGTTGAAAAGCAAAGAGTTGATTTATTCATAGCCGATTCCTTCCGGCCTGCCCTCGACGGCTACTTCGTAAGTCATTCTGTCGGGGGCCATTTTTTCTAAATTAACTATAAATCCCTACGTTCTCATTGTCAATTATTTATCCGCCCTCGGCAGTTTTCTAATTTCTAATCCGTCGTCCGTCATCTGCCCTCTGTCATCTGTCTTCCGTTTCGACTCTAACCCCTTTTCCTTCAAAAAGCAATCGAAAATCGCAAATAGTTATTTGTTTTGAATTTTGAATTTTGGTTATTTGAATTTGTTTAGGATTTCGGATTTAGGATTTTGGTTGCGGCCTGTGGCCGTGCCAGGCCTTTTTGCGGCAATAACTCAATTTCTCTGTGTTCTTCCTGCCCCTGCAAGTCGTAGGCAGGGGTGTGTGCTCTGTGGCTAAAAATTTATCCGCCTGTGGCGGACTCTGCGGCTAAAAATAAAAAATAGAAAATAGAAAACGGCGAAGCCGCCCTGAGCGAGCCGCAAGCGAGTCGAAGGGTCTGAAATTACTTAATCGCTCCCGGCCCGGTTATCCGCGTATTGACCTTGCCGGTCCTGAGGTTGTATTGAATACCCGGGACTACGGCCCCGTTAAAAAGAGCGGGCCTCGATTTATCGCCCCGTACAAACAATTCTCCGTTGTTTACGTCGAACACAAGCTCGCTGCCTGCAAACTGGAGGTCTTTGTCCTCGTAAGTAACCGCGCCTGTGGCTGTAAGCGCCCCAAGCTCCATTCGACCGCCCGGCGTCTCAAAAATGTCCGCCTCGACGCGCGACGCCGTTACCGCGACCTTCTCTTCAGCGCCATCCTGTGGTGAGCTTGCCGGACCTGCTTCCGCGAGCGGGAAATAATCCATGAGCAGCGACCCGTCGTTTGAATCGGCAATAAGGTGATTGACGCTTCCGTTAAATCCGAGCGTATCGAAATTCCGCAAAAAGGCGTAGCATTTTCGCCGCAAGCTCAATCGCGCCAGTTTCCCCTGCGGCTCATCGGTCTGTGAGTTATCGACCTTTATCAGGCCCGGCCCGGTTGCCAAAAAATCCCTGTCGGCAACGTTATAATCCATCCTCGCGCACTTCAGCTCGGTTCCGGTCAAAAGACGCTCCCCGATTTTCTTGGTGCTCGCTAATCGCACGTCGCCGCCCAGCGCTACCAGCCGGTCAACGTCGAGCGAAGTCCCCGCTTTGGCGTTTTCCTTCTGCGACAAACCAACCTCCAGCTTATCTGCCAGGACGAAATACTGACGAACCGCGTTGACCTCCGGCTGTGTAACAGTGCATCGGCAGTCCCCCTCGAAAAAGACCTGGTTTAACGCCGGCTCAAAGCGCATCTCTTTCCTCGACGTAATTGCCACAGTTGCCGGCTTTTCCTGGCCCGTAGTGAGCTTGTCGAATCTATTGGCGTCAACTGTGTCGAACACAATCTGCGACAGTCCCGGCGCGACCACAACACCCGTCTCCGCGTCATAATCAATCCGGCCGGCGCACAACGCGGCCTTGTCGTCCTTTCTCCGGCCGGCCGTTTCCCCGCAGTCCGCCTCAACGGTTTTGATTTCCCTATTGAGAGCGGAATCCATAGGCGTAATAATCACGCCCCCTTCGCAGCTTATCGCAACGTCTCCTTCCTTTTCGACCACGGACGTTTCCGGCCCGCCGACTGCTGAACGGGTCATTGCTGTTCCCGGCCCGCCCGGCGACGTTCCATCGCTGATTTCTCCCGCGGTTTGCCCGGCTGAATCGTCCTGCGAACCGCCGGCCATAAAAATGTTGTTTATCGAAACAATCTCCGCCAGTAATCGCTCCCTGAACGTTTCAATAACGACGTTATTTTCGAGCATACATCGGTATCGATTCCCGGCTTTTTCCGTTTTTTTCTCATTTCGTCCCGCTTCGACCCCTGCTGACGGCGTCGTGCCTGAAACCATCCCCCTCGACCACCGCTTAATGCTCAAATTCTCAAGCCGGTTTACTTTCAGCAAATCAAGCCGCTCCGCGACGCCGTCGTAAATAAGCTCCATTCCCGTCCCGGTCAGTCGGACGTCCTGTGAAACAAATTCGACCATTCCCGTCGTTGAAAACAGCGATGTTTCACCTACAAAGAAAATATCGTCGAAATAAATAATCGCGTCGCCCAGTCCTTCTTTGCTTTTTGGCCGGATTAGCACCGTAACGTTGCCGGTTAGCAGACCCTGCCTGGGAGTTACCCTGCCTCCGGAGGTCTCCACTGTTACCCTGGCGCGGTCTCCCCTTATTGTGCATGTGAACCCGCGCCTGTACATCGTGTAATACGGCTCTTCTATTTCCCAGTCGTTGCCGTCCTGGTGCAAAAGCTCCTCGAATCCGAATTCGCCCACCACCTGTTTATTGGCGTCCAGTTTAGTGTAGCGGACGTTTTTCACCGTCTCAATGCCGACCTGTCCCACCCTGCCGACGCCGGCCTGCGGCCCGCAGGCGTCTGAAATCAAATTCACGCCCTGCCTCGAAGGGCTTACGGTTATCCTCGGCGTCCTGCTCATCCGGTTATATATTAAATATACGACCATTACCACCAGGAACGATACAAGCCAGACGCTGAATCTTCGCGTATTCAAAAACATAGTTTTTTGACGAATTTTCCTTCTTAAAAATGCTTACTCAGGACACTTGCATATCTGAAAGATACCTGCTCATAAGTGATTGCCATTTACCGGTCTTTTTAAGTATATATTCAATGACCTCTCGAACAGCGCCCCGACCCCCTTTTCGCTTCGTTACGTAATCTGCCTGCCCTTTGACCTCGGCGACTGCGTTGGCGACCACTGCTGCAAAACCAACACTCTTAATTACGGGTAAATCCGGTAAATCGTCGCCCACGTATGCAATCTGCTCCGCGGAAAGTCCGCTCATCCGCATCAGCTTCCGCAGGCACACAATCTTGTCCTTGCAATCCTCAAGGAAATAATCAACCGTAAGCTCTTTTGCCTGCTGTCTCGCCGGCCCCGATTTACGCCCGCTTAAAAACGCGGTCTTCAGCCCTGCTCTCTTCCACATTTTTATCCCGTGGCCGTCCAGAACGCTGAAAAACTTGCTTTCTTTGCCACTGTCATCAACAACGAGCGTGCCGTCGGTAAGCACGCCGTCAACGTCCAGCACTAACATTTTTACAGCGTCCAGCTTTATTTTTTTTCGCGTCGCCTTCACCGCTTACCCGACAACCTTTATCGTAACGATGTCCTGGACGTCGATTAAGCCGACGGGCTTGTCTTCGGCGTCCACGACCGGAAGCTCATCAATCCTGTATTTATGAAAAATCGCGGTCGCCTCCGCCGCCAGGGCGTCAACGCGAATCCGCTTGCAGTTTTTCGTCATTACGTCCCCTGTTTTCCTCTCGAACGCCGCCGGTCCCTCGCTTGTCATAAGCCGGCGCAAATCGGCGTCGGTGATTATCCCAGAAAGCTTACCGCGCCCGTCGACAACCATAACCGCGCCGTGCCGCTTTACGTCGCTTGTTTTTTTCAAAACCGCCCCGATAGTATCCGAAGCCGCGACAATCGGCAGCTTCTCACCGGGCCGAAACATCATCGACTGCTCCACCGTCATCAGTTTCGCCCCTAATGAACCGCCCGGATGAAACCGCACGTAATCCTCCACGCTGAAGTTTCTCGCCTTCATTACTGTCAGCGCCAGCGCGTCGCCAAGCGCAAGCATACACGTCGTCGAAACGCTCGGCGCCACACCCAGCGGGCAGGCCTCGCTGAGCTTGCCCATACACAAAACCACGTTACCGTGCTTGCTGAGCGTCGAGTCCTTTTCCCCCGTTATCGCAATCAGCGGAATCTCCAGCTCCTTGACAAGATTTATCAGCCGGATTACCTCGTCGGTTTCACCGCCGTAGCTCAATACTATCACGATATCCCCTTTTCTCAGCCGGCCCAAATCCCCGTGCACCGCCTCCGCGGGATGCAGAAAATGGCTCGGCGTTCCCGTTGACGCCAAAGTCGCGCTGATTTTGCGCCCGATGAGCCCGGCCTTGCCTATACCGCTGACTATGCAGGAGCCGGTGCATTCGTAAATCATTCCTGCCGCCCTGGCAAAATTATCGTCAACCACACGGACAAGCCCATTTATGGCCTCGCTCTCGCTTTCAATCACCTTACGCGCATAATCAAGGTCAAACTTCATTGAGCACCATAGCTATTAAAAACCACAAATCAGTTTGCTCCTATTTTAATCGCGGATTAAAAATAAAGCAAAAAGCAAATATCAAACAGCAAATATGCGGTGTCGCTACGCGACCGAATTTATAGTTTAAAATTTTAAGCCCAAAACCAAAGCTTAAAACTGATAGTTCTGCGTTGCGGTTTTGCACTTCACACTTTAAGTTTTCAGTTAACTTCGTTATGGCTTTGCGATTGAAATTTTAAGTTTTTCGTTAAGTTTGACACGGATAAACTATGAAAGCAGAGCCTCCCGATAAGGTTATTAGACGGGCTCGTATGGTACGGCCCAATTTTATCAACGTGGTCCTG
>JAFGDN010000037.1 GCA_016932095.1 Sedimentisphaerales bacterium | reverse complement strand
GCGGCAAAATCATCGACTGTAACTCAAATCTATCGCCTATCTGTTCCTGCCTCTGTTAAAAATCACTCATTTTGCAGAAGTCTTAAATACAGTATCAAAAAATGTTTTTCTTCGACACCTGTATTTTTAAAGGATAATTGTTACCGTTTTGCTACGGGATGGTGCATTTTTGAATATTTTTGAAGGATTGCAAACAAGATGGCTAATGCCCCAGGAGCAGGTTTACGTCGGCTGTTTCGTTGAAGTCAGCCACGCTTATCCTGAATGGGATTTCGTCATCAATTGAAACATCCAGCGAGTCGGCCTCCTTTACCGATAGCGAAAAAGTGCACTTATTGAGGTCAAAACTGGCTGTTATGAGACCATCGTCGGCGTCGGAAATGATTTTACTGCACTTATACCTGTGCCCTGTTTTAGCGGTAAAATTGCCTGCCGGGACCGTAAACGTCTGTTCGCCCCAGCCAATGTTTAAGTCATAACTTACGAGGTTCGGCTCGCTGTCGTTTATGTCTGCCAGGGCAATCTCGCCTTTGACTGAAAGCGAATCCCTAAACGGCGAGCTGCGCTGTCTGGCCTTTGCCTTCGTGACAACCAGCGTATCCTGATACGTCCTCATAAGCCGCGTCGGGATGATTTTACGGGCGCCGTTGACTATTGTCTCATCAATATCGCAAACCAGAATATAATCGCCCAGCCCGACGTCCAGTTCCACGGGGCAAGCCAGCCCGGTCAGGTCTATATTCTTTGCTTTTATCGAGATGTTCTGTTTGTTGAAATCGAGTTTTAACGAAGTAATGGCTCCGTCAGCGCCTTTTGGAATACTATACTTGTATTTAAATATTCCTCTGGCTGCATCCAAGACGTCGAAATCGCTGGTCTCTGCGTAAATCAAATTTCCATCAGTCGAAATAATATTGACGTCGAACTGACTGACTTCTTCGAGGTCAGGCGAAAAGCTGGAAAATGTTCCCGAGGCGGTGAATGAGTCCTCCCCCTGTATTTTACCTGCTTTTATTTTGCATTTACTTATATATCCGGTTCCCGGGGTAAATTCCTCCGTTCCTGTAAGATTAATAGTTGTAATGGATTGCGCCGGCAGGGTCAGCGTCTCTGAAGGATTAAATTCACCGGTATATGACCAGTGCTCCGTAGAGCTGCTCCGATAAACCTCTGTATCGTTCAAGTCCGGCGAAAAATTGTTCAAGGTCATCTTTAAGGTGTTGCTGCCGGTAGCTCTGTTAAGTACCACAATCGTCAGTTCATTACAGTCAGGATTTTTAAAAGCGGTCATCAGCAGGTTGCTCGAACTGGTAGATGCGCTTATCCTGTACCAGTTGGGGTCGGTGAAGTAAGCGTAATGTTTGAAAAACCAGTAAAGGTCCCTGACAATATAACCTCCGCCGGGGGTCAAATTCACCATACCCCCGGTAGTATAGCTGCCGTTGCGAAATAGCGTCCAGTGGTAATAGGATGATACACCCTCGTAAACCAGTGAGTTGTGAATGTGTTGTGCCAGCAATAAAGCATGTGCAAACGTCGGAGTACCCGAGGCACCATATTCCGTCTGGAACAAGGGTTTGAAGCCGTAGGAGTCTGCATAACTTTGCATTGCTGAAATCATCCCGTCAGGATTGTCAAAGCTGCCGTCGGCGTAGAGATGATGTGAGAAGCCGTAGATGTTGTCTTCCTGGCCTCTGCTGATTAGCGCGTTTATATATGCCTGTGAAGTCCCGAAGCCGATTGATTCCGGTCCCAGCATTTTCGGCATAGGCGAGACGTTTCCGTCTAACCTGTTAAAAACTGCCTCGAATGCCCTGTAGTAGCCGGCGTAGCTTGAGTTTTCCGTAGGATTCAGTACGCAGACCTGATACTGTATTCCCCAGTCGGGTTCGTTTTGGATACTGATATAATCCGGGCTGATACCGACGCTGCTCCAGCCGTCCGGAGCAGTCAAACTGTCAAGCCACCAATCGGCGTATTCGGAATACATATAATTATTATTGGGGTCCTTTTTAATCGTCCCGCTGTCCAGAGCGCCTGTGCTTTTAAGATAAGTAGGGGGCGACCAGGGAACAAGTTGAAGCTTTAAATCAGGATTTCGCGTCGCCTGACGGGCTGCCGCGACTATTTGCCCGACGGCGTTTATGTTGGAGGCGCTGATATCGTAAGTGTTTTTTATCCGGAAAACGTCAAGCCCGAGGTCCCGGAAGAAAAGGTCGTAAATTTCTTCCTTGTCGGGGTGAGAGGCAAGCGCCTCGGCGTCGTAGCATCCTGCTGCGCCAAAACCCTCGAGCTGCTGGTAAACGGTCGTGTAATTCACCCTTCCCGTTGCGGACGTTGCCGCCTGTATCGGAAACAGGCATATCACCAAACCTGCGATTATTGTTACTGTGGTTTTTCGCAGAGAAAGACGTTTCGAATCTGGTCGGTTAAAAAAGCTCAATATGAACGGCCTGTAACAAGATTAACTTCAGCCGCCCCATCAAAGTCATCCACCGTGTCATCGGTGTTGGCAATGTTTATGCCAAGTTGCGCCTCGTCCGGGCCGGTGTAGAGTCCGCTTGCACTCTTCACAGATAACATAAAGGTGCATTTGTCAAGGTCGAATTTGCCCGTTACAATGCCTTCATTGCTGTCGTTGACGTCCATTATGACCTTGCGGCATTTGTACGTATGCCCCTTCTTGGATGCAGTAAAGCTGTCTCCCTGAACCGTAAAGGTCTGGACCTCTGTTTCAGCCGCGTCGCCCCAGGTAATAGTAACGGTCGTATTCGCGTCGGCCAGGTTCGGCTCGTTGGCGTCGAGGTCCATATCTGCAACGGCTATTTCACCCTTAACTTTAAGAGAATCGGACGAGGGTTTTGTGCTGCTCCTGGCCTTGCCCCTGGTTACAACGAGCGCGTCGTCATACAACCTCATAAGCCGGGTCGGAATGTTTTTTTTGTAGCCGTTGATTATCGTTTCATTGACCTCGCTCGAAAGAACGGTGTTTCCGAATGAAAAGTTCAGCCGCAGGGGGGCGCCAAGACCGGTGAGGTCAATGTTTTTTGCTTTTATTGAGAATGACCTGACGGCAAAATTCATTTTCAATGAAGTAATGGCGCCGCTTGCGCCGGCGGGTATCTTATATGAGTAGCTGTATTTGTCGTTAACCACGTCAACTGATGTGAAATCAATGCTCTCGGAATAAATCTCCGCGTCACCATTCGCCGAGACAATGTTTATATCCATCTCAGTCATGCTTGTCAGAAATAGCGGCTTCGACGCGTAAGCTCCCGAGGCATTGAAGTTATCCTTTATTTTAGTTACATCATTGGCGTCCGGGCCCTGCTCGGCATACTGGGTTTTGCCGGCCTTTACCTTGCACTTGACGGCGGTCGTTTCCGGCGTCTCTAAAATGCCGCTTTTCTCATAAAGCCAGTCCTTGGCGAAACAGCCCATTTCTCCATCGCCACAGCGAAGATGCCAGTTAGAACGAAATATATACGATTCCCAGTCATAACTGGCGCACCAGGCCGTATTACCGATTCCATACTGTTCGAGGAATGCCTTGAATGGCCGACCATAGTTAGTGGCCGTTCCGTTAAAGAATGCCGAAGCCCCCGATCTAAAACCCCATTCGGTGCAAATCACCGGATAAACTTCGGCACAGGTGATAATCTGATTCGTGTACCACTGGGGGTCGTTGTAAACCCCGAGCCAATGACACGGGTAGAGGTGACAAACATAAACCACATTGTTGTCGGCAATGGGATTGTCAACTACTGGCGCAAGAATCTGGTCATAGTGCGGCGTGCCGACAAGGATAAGATTATTAGGCGCGTATGTCCGCACAATATCGACCCAGGTCTGCATATCGGCCCTGACGCTGTCCCATCGCTGGGCTTCCGTGCTTCCCGAATTCATCGGCTCATTGAAAAGTTCAAACAAGACGTGGGAATCATCGGCAAACCTCGTCGCCATATACTCCCAGAACACATTCGTATCGGCAAGCTCGTCGTATGTATTTGCCATATGATGCCAGTCAATGATTGCGTAAACATCCTTATCAGCACAGTAATCGACAACCGTCCTGAGAAGAGTGTATAATGTTGTATTTCCAGAGGCATTGGGGTCATTGGGGTCGAACGTGAGAGGACTTGAACCAAAAAGAGCCGAATCATGCGGACAAATCGGTATCCTGATGATTTTTGTATACCAGCCCGGCGAGACGCCCCTATCTTCATTTAGGTCCGTTATGCGGTCAATCATATTGATTGCGCCGCCATACCATATCTCAGTGGCGCCCAAATCAATCATAGAGACGCCGCGCAGGACAATGACGGTGTCATTGGGGTCTTTGATTTTATTGCCGTCAACGTGAAGCCGGGGAAGGTCCGCGTAAACCGCGTTGATTGGCGCAAGAACAAAAGAGCAAAACACCGCAAAAAACAGGAAAATCGATTGTGACCTTTTCATAATCATTTTTATAACCTCGAAAATTTACTTTTCATTTTGAGAAACGCCCCGGCAAACAGGCCCGATGACCTTCTGACGGGGCGTTGAAGTCCTAATGAGACGTTCTATCAAGGGATGGTGTATTCATCGGTCTCGTCGAATCCGCTGGCGAAGCTGATGCCGAATTCTGCGTCGCCCGGCCCCACGTAAAGCCCGTCGGCGTTCTTAATCGCCGCCGTAAAGATGCATTTATCG
>JAFGDN010000036.1 GCA_016932095.1 Sedimentisphaerales bacterium | reverse complement strand
TGATTCAGAGGAATCTTTTCGGCGACAGCCAGCACTTCCGGCCACATCCTCCTGCAGGCAAAGTAACTCATCTGAAGCGCTCTCCTTGTCTTGTAGTCACAAGAAAACAGCATACACGGCACGGCAATAATGGCCAGGAGCGCAATTTGAGTAATCCACTTAAATCCGCCGAGGTATAAATGGTAGATTGCCTTTATAACAGAGGAATTCTTATTATAATTCCAGCGGGGCGTGCTATAAATGCTCCAACTCTTACCCAGCTTCCGGATTGAGTCAGCCAATAGAACAAGAACAGGAATACCAACAAACAAAGCCCCTTCGAACACTCTGGCCCAGCTTTCCCTTATCAGATTACGCTCTACCAGGTTAAAAAGATTCGAGTACAGCAATAGCTCGCTTGTCTCTGGTTTGAAAACGTGGGTATCCAGAAGCCAAAAAACAGCCGCCCCCAGTACAAGATAAAGCACGCCGAAAACCGGTTTAGGCCGGCCAAAGAACTCATAAATAGCCGCTAAAGCCACGAATACCAAAACTGCACTGCCGGCAATATAATAGACAACACTGCAGATTATCAGAAATAAAGCCCCTCGCGCAAGGGCAGGACGCGACAAGAATTTCTCATAGATAACCGAGAAAAACGCAGCAATCAACACGGCCACACCCATACTCAGCGGATTCTCATATCGGCTGCATATCATCAATATCAAGAGAGCCGGCATATAACAAACTACTCGCCAAAGGCCGTCTGCTTTGATAGCGGTCAGCGATGCGGTAAGCCGGTAAATCGCCCAGGCAATCACTGTGATACACAGTGCGCCGAGCCAGGGAAAATAGCATAATTGCGTGAGAAACGCCGCCAAATATTGACTCAATCCACCGGGCTCGCTCAGGTAATCAAGCAAAAACGGCCAGCCGGTCTCGAAGTAGAGACTACTTCGGGATATCTCGAAATGATGATAAAGATAAGGTTCAACGTACAGCCATAGGAAAAGATAAAATACGCCGAAAAACACAAATGAAACCAAAGATACTGTATGCCTCCACCCTGACAGGTTTTCCGTTAGTAACTTCACCTAACATCCTCATAAAACAATTCTGTAACTTACTCGGGTCGTCTCCAGGGTTCCATATCTCCTAGTCCGGCGAGCGGGGTCGCAGTCGTGATTGGAATATCTACTTTGACACTCTCGGCACAGCGCACCACCCGCCCAATCGCCTTATAGTCAACTTTAACCGGCCCGGTAATCAGCTCAGGAACGCTGAAGGTCTCGATGAATGAGTCATAAAAAGTGGGGTCTTTTTGCGGCATTATAAAGGGTTTACAGGCGTTACCCTTCTCATCGACGTAGCTGA
Source organism: Sedimentisphaerales bacterium (assembly GCA_016932095.1). Classification (GTDB taxonomy): domain Bacteria; phylum Planctomycetota; class Phycisphaerae; order Sedimentisphaerales; family Anaerobacaceae; genus Fen-1362. The sequence goes on along the minus strand of JAFGDN010000036.1, from coordinate 23,315 downwards.
AATAAGTCCTGGTGAACAGGCCGCCGTTTCGTTTGCTGCTGAAGGCAATCCACCGGCTGTTGCTCGACCAACTGTGCCAGGATTCGGAATACTCGCTGTTGACGGCAAGTTTTCGGTAATCGCCCGTCTGGAGGTTCATCAGGTAAAGGTCGCTTGTGGGCTGATAGACGGGGAAGCAGCCGTATTTGCACATACAAAAAAGAAGGAACGTGCCATCGGGTGATATACGCGGCAGCAGGATACTAAGGCCGGTCTTATCAGTCGAGAGAACCGTCTCGGGCGAGCCCCACCGGTCGGTTTCAACGTCGTAACTGATGCGTCTCAACTCATATTTGACCTGTTCGTAATGCTCGGGAGGCACCTTGTTTCGGTCTTCCCACAACATCGGCGCGCTGCAAAAATAGAGGTATTTGCCGTCCGGCGTCCAGGAAGGGTAGGTCTCAAGCCGATTTTTTTCAGATACATTTGGGGCCGTTTTCACCGTCTTGCTATCGGGACTATAATAAGCAATCGTGCTGTCGAGGTCCACGACGTCGCGAATTTCCGTTCCCGTGGTATGGAAAAATTGCCTGACCTTGTTAAACGAATAGGCCGCTATTCGACCGCTCGGATGCCAGGCGGTGTAGCCGAAGGTCGCCGCAATTTTTTCGACGTTATCCCCTCGGACGCATATCGCCGAGTTGCCGTATTTCTTGCTTCGGACAGCAACAAACATGCTGTCGGGTTCGTGATTGAGAAAACTGTGACAGTTCACGCACTCGTTATTGAAACTTCTTCCGTGGATTATCACGGATTCTTCGAAATTTTCGAGGTTACGCTGGAAAACACCGACCTGACCCCAGTAAGAGCATACCGGCTCGATGCGACGGTATGCGATATAACCGTCGATATTTTCTTTTGCGATGGTATTTTCGATGCTTTGGTATCGGCTCCATCGGCCCTGGCTGTCGCGAGCGTAAATCTCAAAAAATAGCTTACCGCCCCGATTGGCCTCCAGAAGCGACCGCCAGGGTTTCAAAGGTATCCTGATGTTACCGCTCTTATCTGAAACGATAACAGCCGGTCCGCTGCTGGAATGTATTTTAACCAGGTAAAAGCTGCCCGGTTCGAGAACGGTAAAATTCAAAGGGGCGATGTTCGCGGGGATAGTAATACCTGCATAATCGGGCTTGATTGCGGCCGGACGCTCTATCGGAACAAAATCCTCCGGCTCGACGCTCGATTTAAAAAATGTAAATCCAACCGCTGCGATTGCCAGCGAAGTTACTAAAAAAACAGTGATAAAGACCTTGAGAGTTTTCATTGTTTTGACTCGGAAAAACCGAACGTAAAGTAGAAAAAGTATGTCTTGCCGAATTTTTCCGCGAGGACCTTCTGCAGAAGCTTCACGTTGTTATTCATACTCTGACCGAGTTCATTGATTTTGTCGTATTGCTCTTTTACTTCGGCATTTATCCCTCGGCTGCCGATATCCACATCTTTTTGGGTTATCCCTATATAAAGCAAAATGGCCTCCTGGTAATGCCGGGGGATTTCTTTGTAGCCGAAATCGTCGAGACGCGGCAGGTTTTCGATGAACTTATCCAGATTCTTGTTAAGAAGACAATGGGCCATCAGGTACTCAAACGCCATTTTATTATGCTTGTTTTTGCCAAGAAGCTCTTCAAGCCAGGCGCCCTCGTCATAAACGATATAACCGATATCCCGGTTCATTGAAACAGACCGAAGATATTGAATGCGCTCGTCTCGTTCAAGCAGGGGGTCGGTTTCGAGACGCCTTAATAAATCCATCGCTTCTGCTCGATATACGAGATTTTGAGATAGCGCCCTGAGATAAACCCTCGCTGTTTCGACTTGACCTTTTACTATGTTTATCAGGGCTAGTTGCTTGAGAATATACGGATTGCCGTCGGTTCCCGCCATAAACTCGGTTGCGACCTCCTGCGCCACGTTGACCATACCAAGGTCCAGGCACACTTCAGCCCGCTCCATAAAGATAACGTTGCCTCGCTGGATTTTGCAAAAGACCAGGTCCGAATCGCTGGTATTCTGAGGATAGGCAAACATTTCATCGCCCAGCTTGCCTGTGTAATACAGCGCTCGATTGACGGCGTTGCTGCAAAAAGGAAAATATTTCCTCAGAGAACCCTTCTGTGCAACGGCCAGCGCCTCAGGCCAGTTCCTCTGACGGGCAAAAAAGCATACCTGTAGCGTTCTCTTGGCCTTCCAGTCAAACGAAAACAAAACACTCGGCACGGCAATAAGAACCAGCAGAACCGTTTGAAGAACCCATTGCGGAACAGTGCCCGAATCGCGGCTTGTTACGGGTAAGTGAAAAGTAATCCTCTCTTTTAGCAGAACCCGGTATACGTTAATGAAGAGCGTGGACATAGGTATGACTACAAATAACGCCCATCCGAAAATCCGCGACAACTTTTCCTTTTCGAGGATTTGTTTTATCGGGACAAAAGGAAGCGAGAACAGGTATGAGTCGCTGTCATCCAGTTTGAAAAGATATGCGCCTAAAAGCCAGCAAACAGCCGGTCCGAGGAAAAGGCAAAACGCGCTCAAAAACGGCTTTCGGCGGTCAAAAAACTCGCACAATGCTGCTAAAACCACAAATACCAAAGCTGTGCTGCCGGCGACGTAGTAGAGTAAGCCGGAGAAAATCAGGAATAAAATCGCTGCGCCTCGTCCGAGGTGAGGCGAAATCTTCTGATACAGGACTGAAAAAAATGCGACGACCAAAACAGCCACGCTCATGCTCAGCGGATTCTCGTATCGGCCGCATATCATTAAAATCAGTATCACCGGCAGATAACATATAACTCGCCAGGGGCTGTCAGCAGCAACGGCGGTCAACGATACGGTGCAACGGTAAATTCCCCAGGCCAGCAGCGTGATAGCAAGGGGGCCAATCCAGGGAAGACAGCACAATTGCGTGAAAAACGCCGCCGTGTATTGCGTCGGCCCGCCGGGGAAAACGAGACAATCCCGTAAAAAAGGCCAGCCGGTCCTGAAAAACGAGGCCTTGCGGCACATCTCGAAATAATAATATATAAGCTCTGTCTCAATGCACAGACGCAGGAAAAGATAAAATGCGCTGAAAAACAACACACATATCACGTGCACACTACGCCTCGGCCCAAACAGATTTTTCTTCAGCGCCTGCATCCGGCTATATTAAACACCAGATTTCGTAAAAACTCAAATATCAATCATAAATTTCAACTATCCGTCCGGGCCAGGGGGGATAAATATTGACATCCTGACGGTAAAATGGTTATCCTGAAAGCAGTTACGGGCTCGTAGCTCAGCGGTAGAGCAGTGGACTCATAATCCATTGGTCGAAGGTCCGATCCCTTCCGGGCCCAGTTTTGAATTAAGAACTTAGAATTGAGAATTCAGAAGAGTAGGAGGAGAAGAATCTCATTGTTCGGATTTGCGGGCTTCGCGTCGGCGATTGGATTCTTTCAGGAAACGCTTGCGAAGCCGAATTGAACTGGGGCAAATCTCGACAAGCTCATCTTCCTGAATATACTCCATCGCAACCTCAAGGGCCATTTTTCGGGGAGGCCTGATTTTTGCGGCGTCGTCCTTGCCGGCGGCGCGTATATTGGTAAGCTGTTTGGCCCTTGTCGCGTTTACGGGTATGTCATCCTCTTTGCAGTGCTCGCCGACGACCTGGCCTTCATAGACCTGTTCGCCGGGTTCAACGAAAAAGAGACCTCGGTCATACAGGGCATCGAGCGCGTAAGCGGTAACCTGGCCTGTGGTGGTGGCAATCATAACGCCTGCTTTGCGCTGTGGTATGGCGCCGCGCATCGGCTCGTATCTTTCAAAGGAATGGTGCATAACGGCCTTACCCTGGGTTGCATTCATCATTCTGGCGTTAAGGCCGAACAGGCCGCGGGAAGGTATGAGGAACTCCATATGGATGAAACCGGATGCGCCGCTTTTGGCGTCCATTCTGACTATTTCGCTTCGCCGTTCGCCCAGCAAGCTCATTACGGTGCTCTGGCAATCGACCGGACAATCGATAGCGAGCAGCTCGATTGGCTCGTGATGTATGCCGTCGATTTCTCTCAAGATTACGTTTGGTTTGCCTACACAGACCTCAAAACCTTCTCGCCGCATATTTTCCAGAAGGATTCCGAGATGCATAAGTCCTCTGCCGGAGACGTTAAATTCTTCGGTTGTTTGGCCCGGCTCAACCCGCAGGGCGACGTTGCTCTGGAGCTCTTTTTCGAGCCGTTCGCCGATTTGCCTGCTTGTAACGTATTTGCCGTCTCTGCCGGCGAAGGGGCCGTCGTTGACCCTGAATGTCATTGTCATTGTCGGCTCGTCAACCGGGATAGTGGCAAGCGGCGAGGGGTTATCGGCGCAGGAGATTGTGTCGCCGATTTCGATGGGGTCGAGGCCTGATATGGCGCAGATATCGCCGGCTTCAACTTCGCAGACCCTTTTTCTGCTCAAACCCTGGAACTGATGAATATGCATAACTTTTTGCTGTATGTGAACGCCGTCTTTGTTGATAACGGTTACGTTCTGGGCCTCGGTTATATGGCCCGAGAAGACCCTGCCGATGGCGATTCTGCCGACGTAATCGGAATACTCAAGCGTGGTAACAAGCATTTGAAGAGGTGCGTCGGGGTTGGCCTTCGGGGCGGGGATTTTTTTAATTATGGTGTCAAATATAACCTTGAGATTGGCGGTTTTCTTTTCGAGTTTTGCGGATGCCCAGCCCTCCCTTGCGGAGGCGTAAATGACCGGGAAATCGAGTGAGTCATCGTTTGCGCCTAACTGCACGAACAAATCAAAGACCTCGTTTACGACGTCGTCGGGCCTGCTGTTTTCGCGGTCAACCTTGTTAATAACGACGATGGGTTTGAGCTTGTGCTCGAGGGCCTTGGTGAGGACAAACCTGGTCTGGGGCATAGGGCCTTCGAAGGCGTCAACGAGAAGCAGGACGCCGTCTGCCATTTTGAGGACTCGTTCGACCTCGCCGCCGAAATCGGCGTGGCCTGGGGTGTCGATAATATTGATTTTGTATTCCCGGCCTTTGGAATCGGTATAGTTGATGGAGCAATTTTTGCTCAAAATTGTGATGCCCCGTTCTCGTTCGAGGGGGTTCGAGTCCATAATCAGGCCGAATTCGCCGCCGGCCAGCTTATCCAGCTCTTCGGTGCGGAACATACCGGACTGATAAAGCAGGCGGTCAACCAGCGTGGTCTTGCCGTGGTCCACGTGGGCGATAATCGCAACGTTACGAATATAATCTGAAAACATAATCAATTCACGTATTCAAAAGGGGTAACGAATATTCAGAGATGGGTGAATAATCGTAGCAACGAGCTGGAATTTTACACCAAATCCGCGACAAAGTCAAATCAAAAGGTAAATATATCGTCGAGTATTACATTAGCGTTTAATAATTGCGGCTAGGGGGATTTGTCAGCGTCTTTGGCGAGGGCGCCTGCGGAAGGGATGACGGCGCCCGCCCATAGCGGAAAATCTGCCCCTGTGCAGACCCAGCAGGGGTTTTGGCGTTACAAGTTTGGTGTAGGTATAGCCGGGACATTCGACGGGGGTAAATTCCCGGCTTATGAACCTCTCGATGAGACGAAGCTGTTTGTGCTCATCGCGGGAGACAAAGGTTATGGCGTCGCCGGCGGCCTCGGCCCGGCCTGTCCGGCCGATGCGGTGAATGTAGTCCTCGGGTATGCCGGGCACGTCGAAATTTATGACGTGCGAGATGCCCGATATGTCAATGCCGCGGGCGGCGATATCGGTTGCGACCATAACGCGATACCGGCCTCTTTTGAAGCCGTCCAAAGCGCGTTCACGCTGGCTTTGCGTCCGGCCCGAGTGTATGGCCACCGAAACGATACCGGCGCGTTCGAGATAACGGTTAATTTTGTCGGCGCCGTGCTTCGTCCTTGAAAAAACCAGGACGCTGGATAACTGGCCGTCCTGGAGCAGACGTAAAAGCAGGGCGATTTTGTTTTCCCTCTCGACCATATAAATATGCTGGCTGATTGTGTCGATGGGATTTCGGGGTTTGCCGATTTGTATCATAACGGGCGATTTCTGGACGCCCGCGGCGAGGTTGCTTATCTCGGGCGTAACAGTCGCCGAGAACATCATTGTCTGGCGATGCGTTGGCACGGCGGCGATGATTCTTCGCACGTCCCTGATGAAGCCCATATCGAACATACGGTCGGCCTCGTCGAGAATCAGAATCTCGACGTGTTTAAGGTCGATGGTGCGCCTCTGCATATGGTCGAGCAGGCGGCCGGGCGTGGCGACGATGATATCGACGCCCTGACGAAGGGTGTTAAGCTGGCCCCTGATATTGACGCCGCCGTAAACGGCCAGCGTCCGCAAATGCAGGAACCGGCCATAGCTTCGTATGGCCTGTTCGATTTGCACTGCCAGCTCTCGCGTCGGGGTCAGAATTAGCGAACGGACGACATTTCTTTTCGTTGGGTGCTCGTGGCTGAGGCGGTTCAAAATGGGCAGGACAAATGCGGCGGTTTTGCCCGTACCGGTTTGTGCGCAGCCGATGATGTCTTTGCCGGCAATGGCGGCGGGTATCGCCTGCGACTGAATTTCAGTGGGGGCGGTAAAGCCGGTTGCGAGAATCCCACGGACTAACGGGTCGTTGAGACCAAAATTATTAAACGGCATCAGGTTATCCTAAGAAAGACATTAAATTTCGCCGGATTATACTATATCTTCATATAAAACCGAAGCGCTAAATCGCAACCCGTCTTACATACGGCACGAGGAATACAAAACAAAAATTTGACAGCAGCGGGCCGTCAAATTACAATCCCCCCTGACCGGCTGACAGGTTAATTTGTGACTCAGCCCGCTCCCGTAAGGGATACTGCGTAAATTTAGGATATCAATTATGGATTCGACGAGCTCACCATAAAATGGCAGATGCGGTTAAGGATAAAACAGGGAAGTCCTCCCAAAAGCGCGTCGAGCCGCTGAGAAGTCAGGAAACAGCGGCCGGATTAAACGCGAGGGCTATGCCGGAATCGCTGGCAGCGGAGGCGGCGGTGCTCGGCTCAATGGTAATTGACCCGGTCTGCACGGGTCAGGTTGTGGAAATACTCAGCAGGGACTCTTTTTACCGCATCGAGCACCAGTTGATTTACGACGCCATCGTTGCACTATACGAGAAAAACCGGGGAGAGGGAATCGACGGGGTATTGCTGCGGGACGAGCTTGAAAGGCGTAAACAATTAGAGCAGGCGGGAGGGGTCGAATATTTAGGCAAGGTGCTTAACTCGGTGCCAAGCTCGGCAAACGTGGGATATTACGCAAACATCGTAAAGGACAAGCAGCTTCTTCGCGAGCTTATTACGACCGCAACCGACATACTAAACGACGCATACGACGTAACGGGCGAATCAGTGCAGAAATTAGACGAGGCGGAGCAGAAAATCTTCGCCATAACCGACAAACGCACAACAGGCCAGGCGTTTGCGATAAAGGACCTCGTTACGCACGCATACGAGCTGATTGAAAAACGCGACGGCAAACACGTTACCGGGCTGGCGACGGGATTTACAATGCTCGACCAGCTCACCTGCGGGCTTCAAAACGGCGAGCTGATTATCATAGCCGGCAGGCCCAGTATGGGCAAAACCGCGATAGCCCTGAATATTGCTGAAAATTTAGGCGTCAACGAAAAGACGCCCGTGGGGGTATTTTCCCTCGAAATGGGTCAGCAGCAATTAGCGGAGAGATTTCTTTGCAGCGTAAGCCAGGTGGAATCGCAGCTTGTTCGAAAGGGAATGCTTTTAACTGAACATTATACAAAGCTTGTCGATGCGTGCGGGCTGTTGTCGGCGGCGCCTATTTATATCGATGATACATCGACGCTGACGCCGCTCGAGCTGCGGGCAAAGGCGAGGCGATTGAAAAGCCAGCACGATATACGATGTATATTCGTCGATTATCTTCAACTGATGCACCTCGGTGGCCGAGTGGAGTCGCGCCAGCAGGAAATAACCACAATATCGCGTTATCTCAAGGCCCTCGCCCGCGAGCTGAATATACCGGTCGTGGTGCTGAGCCAGTTGAACCGTTCTCCAGAGGGGCGTGAAGACCACCTGCCGAGGATGAGCGACCTGCGCGAAAGCGGCAGTATCGAGCAGGACGCCGACGTGGTGATGTTATTGCACCGGGAAGATTATTACCACAGCGGCGACAAGGAATACGAGCAAAATCACCTTGCCAAGTTGATAATCGCCAAGCAGCGAAACGGCCCCACCGGGACGGTTAACCTGACGTTTCTGGACAAGTTCACGCGATTCGGAAACGCATCGTTCGCAGGCGAGGGCTTCGACCCGGCCCAGGGGGGGCCATCCACAAGTTTACAGCAGATGGGAAGCGAAGAGGCGCCTTTTTGAACAGAGGACCGATGACGCAAGACAGGGAACAGAGAACAGAGGACAGAGGACGGAATTTTTCCGTCATCGGTCATCTGTTATCCGTCCTCTGCTTTATGGTCTTAGCGCCGGCTTTCAGCCAGTCGGCCTGGGCGGCTGACGTGAATGATACGAATCCTGTTATCGGCGCCGTTCGCGTCGAGGGCAACGTCAGCTTGAAAGAATCCGAAATCCTCTCAAAGGTCCGCAGCAGGACGTCGGACGTATTCAATCCGCAAACGGCAACAGAAGACACAAAACGCATAGCCGAGCTTAAGGGAGTCGAATACTGCTACTACAATACAAAGCCGGCTGACGGGAAAATCGAGCTTACGTTTGTTGTCGTTGAAAAAAATCTCGTCAGGTCGATTGAGTTTACGGGCAACAAGGCATACGGCGAGAAGAAACTCAAAGAAAAGCTCGGTTTCAAGGTCGGCGATTACTTAGACAGCGTGCTGGCGCAGACATACACAACGACCATTACCGAGTACTATCGCAAAAACGGTTTCGCATACGTCGAGGTCTCGCTGGATACCGCAAAGATTTCACAGGGCAAACTCGTTTACAACATCAGGGAAGGGCCCCGGGTTAAAATCGTCGCGGTGAAGTTCAGCGGTAATGTAGCCCTTAAGACAAGCGAGCTGAAAAAGACAATAAAGACAAGCACGCGAAGCTGGGTAATCTTTTCAAATTATTACCAGGAAGAAGAGATTGTCGAGGACCTTGCGAAGCTTCAAAGGGCATACCAGAGAAAGGGATTCCTTAACGCCAAAATCGAGGCGAGGCGGCAGTTTAACGCGGAAAAGACCAAGCTTCGAATAACCTTCGATATAGAGGAAGGCCCGGCTTATAAAGTTGACGAAATCCTTTTTACCGGCAATAAGCAGTATGCCGACCGACAGCTCCTCGGGCAGATGAAGCTCAGGAGCGGCCAGACCTACAACGAGCAGTTCGCCCAGACCGATACAAGGAAGCTTGTCAGGCAATACAGGGAAAACGGCTTTATAGACGCAGAGGTGGAGCGGGGAATAAAATTCGTTTCAGACAAGACCGTTGCCGTCGAATACACGATGAAAGAAGGCGAGCGTTTCCGAATCGGGCGGGTAATAATCACAGGCAATGAAACTACGCAGGACAGGGTCGTTCGGCGTATATTGGACGAATACGAGTTTGCGCCGGGAAAGTGGTATAACGCCCACCTTGCCCGCGGCGACGGCAAGGGTGAGCTTGAAAGGAACCTCCAGCGAATGCTCATTACCGAGCGAGACGGCGCGACCATTACGCCCGCGGGCAAGACACCGGGCCAAAAAGACGCACAGGTAAACATCATCGAAGGCAGGACCGGAATGGTTATGTTAGGAGCAGGCGTAAGCAGCGACGCGGGCGTTATAGGGCAGCTCGTTTATGAGCAGAGAAATTTCGATATAAACGACAAGCCCAAAAGCTTCGGGGATTTTATAACGGGCAAGGCCTATCGCGGGGGAGGACAGACGCTGCGAATATCGCTGCAGCCGGGCACCGAGGTCAGCCAGTATTCGGTCGGCTTCACCGAGCCGTATCTCAACGATAAGCCCCAATCGCTGGACTTGGGCGGCTCGAACTGGGAAAGATACAGGGAATCATATAACGAAGAGAGAACAAAGGGCTTTATCGGCCTTGAAAAACGCTTCAAGGATAAATGGCGGCACGGAATCGGGTTTAGGGCGGAAAACGTCGAAGTCAAAGAGATTGACGCAAACGCGCCCGCTGAAATACAGGACGTTCGCGGGCATAACTTCCTGACGGGATTACGGTTCAGCGCAGGCCGTGACCTCACAGACAGCAGGTTCACCCCTACGACGGGTGAAAATTACGACTTCGGCTACGAGCAGGTTACGGGCGACTTCACTTTCGGGATACTATCGGGCGCGTATCGAAGATATTTTACCCTCGCAGAGGACCTGGCGGAAAGGAAAACGGTGCTGGCAATCAAGCTTTTAGGCGCTGCAAATATTATAAATGATGCGCCTCCATTTGAAAAATTTTATGCAGGCGGCACGGGAACCTATGGAATCCGCGGCTTCGAATATCGCGGCGTAAGCACCAGGGCCCCGCGTCAAAACTCCACCCGTAAAGACCCGATAGGCAGCGACTGGATATTTTTGACAAACGCCGAAACGACTATCCCGCTTGTCGGCGAGAATATCTCACTACTGTTCTTTATCGACAGCGGCATCATCGATACCGGCGGATACCGCATCGGGGCCGGCGGCGGGCTTCAAATAATGATACCACAGTGGTTCGGGCCTGTGCCTATGCGGTTCGAATTAGCAGCGCCCCTGCTGAAAGACGACGAGGACGAGACACAGGCCTTCAGTTTCTCGGTCGGAACGTTATTCTAAAGCCATTCGTAAAGGCGTGCCGGACACGCCCCGCTTTTAAGGTTCTCTGATTGCGAAATTCTTAACCGATGGTAGAATCTACTGGTTGACTGTTCAATCAAGAAAGGATGAATTATGAAGTATAAGATGATTGCTCTTGTGGTTTGTGCGGCGATTATGGTAACAGCCATTATAGCGCCCGGGGCGGAAAAGACCCCCGCGACGCAGGATGGGAAGTGCCTGAAAATCGGCGTTTGCAGCGTGAGAAAGATTTTCCAGGGGTGCAAACGCAACGCAGCATACAGGCAGCAAATGTCGGCTGAAAGCGACAGGATGGAAGCCGAAATGAAAAAGCTGTCGGCGGAAATCGACCTCGATAAGCAGGGCCTGCGCTCGTTAAAGACGGGCACCGCCGACTATTCGCAGGCAATGAAGGAAATACTCGAAAAACAGGGACGTTTACAGGCGCAGCAGGAGTATTTCAAGCGAGTTATGGAGATGCGGGAAAATCAGATGATTGAGAACCTGTTCAAGGATGTAATCAAGGCCACGGCGGAAGTCGCAAAGGAAAAAGGGCTGGACCTGGTGCTTGAGCGAAGCGAGCCGGAGCTGCCGGCCGGCGGCTCGACGGAGCTGACCCTGACAATCAGCACGCACAAGGTTTTATATAACGCCGGCTGCGATGACATCACCGACGCGGTGCTGGCGAAGGTGGATGCGACGGAAACAGTGAACCCTGCCGCGAGAGGCGAATGACGAAAATAGAATTACCGATAGCAGAACTGGCACAACGACTCAATGCCGAGCTGTTCGGAGACGGTTCAGGAACTATCAATTCTGTGGGACCAATCGGCTCGGCAGACAATAACGCTGTGACTTTTCTGGCAAATTATAAGCTCCTCAGGAGGATTAAACAATCCGGCGCCGGGGCGGTTATTATCGACAAGAAAATCGACGATCTTTCAATGCCTCAAATTATAGTCAAAAACGTCAATGCGGCACTTATCGACACGCTTAAAATTTTTGCTCCAAAACTTGAGCCGGCGACTCCCGGCATTAATTCGATGGCACAAATAGGTAAAAATGTTAAAATGGGCAAGAACGTTTCGATAGGCGCTTTTGTGCTCATCGAAACCGGCGTTGAAATCGGCGATAATACCGTAATATCGGCGGGCTGTAAAATAGGCCAGAATACGAGGATTGGGCAAGATTGCCGGCTGGACTGCAACGTAGTCATATACCATAACTGCCAAATCGGTAATTCTGTCATTATTCAGGCCAATACCACAATCGGCTCGACCGGCTTTGGATATTACTTCATCGACGGCCAGCATCGGCTCATACCCCACAACGGCATCGTCGTTATAGAGGATTTTGTCGAAATCGGCGCCAACTGCTGTGTTGACAGGGCCAAATTCGCCGAAACGCGCATCGGGGCGGGCACAAAAATCGATAATCTCGTTCAGATAGCTCATAATGTTACAATCGGCAAATGCTGCCTGATGGCAGGGCAGGCCGGTATCGGCGGCAGCACTAAGGTTGGCGACGGTGTTGTCTTCGCCGGGGGGGCCGCCGCCCTCGACAATATCGAGATTGGCGATGGCGTATTGATTGGTGTCCGAGGATTAGCGTTAAACAGTATCGAGCCGGGCACGCAGGTGTTGGGATACCCCGCAATCGAACGCAAAGAGGCGTTGCGGGTTTGGGCAAGCTCACAGCGGCTGCCCAAGCTGATGGAGCAGTTCAGACAATTATGCGCAAGGGTCGAAAAACTTGAAGCTTCAAAAGACGATAGCCAATCCGGCCGGACTTAGCGGCAAAGGCCTTTTCGGCAGCAAGGACGCCTCGGTCGTTTTTCGGTCTGCGCCGGCTGACTCGGGAATCGTCTTTGTCCGCACCGACGTGTCGGAGCCGGTCCGCATAAAGGCGATAGCGCCTAATATCGGCGAACGCACCCGCCGGACAACCCTGAAAAAAGGCCCGGTCAGCATCGAGACGGTCGAGCACTGCCTTGCGGCCGTAAACGCGCTTGAAATAGATAACATCACTATCGAAATCGACGGCCCAGAGATGCCATCGCCGGACAGCTCAAGCGCCGATTATTTCCGGCTGCTAAGCAACGCGGGCGCCGTCGAGCAACAGTCGCCGAGATGTGAATTTACAATAACCGAACCGGTTATTATAACCGCTGGCGACGCCAGCGTTTATGCCCTGCCCTATCCCGACGAAACGCTCAATATCACATACGACCTCGACTACGGCGGGCACACAGGTATCGGCAGACAGATTTACAGTTGCCGGCTCACGCCTGAAACCTTCGAAAAGAACCTCGCCCGCGCCAGGACGTTTTTGCTCGAAATCGAGGCAAAGCAGTTCCAGGCGCGCGGGATGGGCACGCATTTATCGCCGAGGGATATACTGGTTATCGATTCGGACGGCCCAATCAAAAATTCTTACAGGTTTCCCGACGAGTGCGTCAGGCATAAAATTGTTGACCTCATCGGCGACCTGACGCTCGTGGGAAGAAGGATTTTGGGCAGAATCGTATCGTATAAAAGCGGGCACTCGCTTAACCAGCAACTCGCCCACAAGCTTTACGAAGCCGCTGAAAGGAAGGAACGGACCGCCAAATTCGGGACCGACGCCCTTTTAGACATTCGCCAAATCGCCAAAATACTGCCGCATCGTTACCCGTTTTTACTCGTCGATAAGGTTATCGAGCTTGAAAGCGACAACTTCATAAAAGGTATTAAAAACGTTACCTTCAACGAGCACTTTTTCCAGGGGCATTTCCCGGGCACGCCGATTATGCCCGGCGTTTTGATTGTCGAGGCGATGGCGCAGTTAGCGGGCCTGCTTTTCGCCCAGCGGCTGGAGCATACGGGCAAATTAGCGGTGCTTTTGAGTATGGACGGCGTAAAACTGCGTAAGGCGGTCGTCCCGGGCGACCAGCTAATCCTTACCGCCGAGGCCGTCAAGAGCCACACAAGGACTGCGCACTGCAAATGCAAGGCAACGGTCGCCGAATCAGTCGTCGCGGAATGTGAAATCAAATTTATGCTCGTGGACAGCGATAAATTATAAAACCCGTCGCTCGTGACTCGGCGTTCGCGACTCGAGGCACGAAAGACGAGAGACGAGAGACAAAGATGAATCAGATACACGCAACAGCAGTTATTGAAGACGGCGCAAAACTGGAAGACGGCATAATCATCGGCCCCAACTGCTTTGTCGGTGACGGCGTATCAATAGGGCAGGGCTGCATCCTCGAAGCGAACGTGATTATCAATAAAGACGTGCAGGTCGGAAAACAAAATCATTTTTTCTCAAACTGCGTTATCGGGGGCCAGCCGCAGATTTTGAACCTGAAGCCCGACGCGAAACTGGGCGGTATAGTAATCGGAGACGACAACACAATCCGTGAAATGGTTACCATTCATCCGAGTATGCACCGCGAGGGCTGCACAAAAATCGGAAGCAATAATCTTATTATGATTGGCGTTCATATCGGCCACGACTGCACCCTTGACGACAACATCGTCCTAAGCAACTTCAGCCAGATAAGCGGCCATTGCAAAATCGAAGACGGAGTGTGGCTTTCCGGCGTGGTCCTGCTGCACCAGTTCGTAACAATCGGCAGGTGGTGTTACGCGGCTGGTATGACGGGTATTAACAAGGACGTGCCGCCTTTTTTGATTGTCAGCGGCCATTACCCGCCGGAAGTCAGGGGCGTCAATAAACGCGGCCTGGTCAGGGCCGGACTTAATCCGCAACAGCAAAAGGCGGTCTTTGAAGCATATAAACGGCTATACCGCGACGACAAAACACCTCTATTGCAAAAAGCAAGGGAAATGTCGCAGGAAACTGAACACGATGAAAACGTCCGCGATATGCTCGACGCCATAATCAAAAGCAGCGAGCATCGTTACGGAAGATACCTCGAAACCTTCAGGCATTAAAAACAGGCGCAACTTAATGGATAAAATCCGAACAGCGGTCATCGGCGCCGGCAAAATGGGCGAAATTCACGCCCGCGTGTACTCGGAGCTTACCCAAAGCGACTTCATTGCCATAGTCGATATTGACAACGACAAGGCAAAACGATTAGCAAAAAAATATCGATGCGAGGCGATTCAAAACGTCGGCGAGCTTATCGGCAAAATCGACGCGGCCACGATAGCTGCGCCAACCAGCGAGCATTTCGCACTGGCAAAACCATTGATTGAGGCGGGCATACCGGTTCTGATAGAAAAACCGCTCGCATCCGGCGTCGAGCAGGCACAAGCAGTCGTCGAGCTTGCCCGAAAACACGGTTGCCTCGTTGCCGTAGGCCATTCCGAGCGATGCAACCCGGTCGTCCAGGCGATGAAACGCCTTCAAATCGAGCCAAAATTTATCGAGGCGACGCGCGTCAGTCCGTATCCGTTCCGCTCGACCGACGTAAGCGTGGTTCTGGACGTTATGATTCACGATATCGACATCATCTTGTCGCTGGCAGCCAGCAGGGCCGTCAGCGTCGAAGCCATTGGTTTAGGCGTCATCGACCCCGACGCCGAGGATATATGCAATGCGAGAATCACATTTGAAAACGGCTGCATCGCCAACGTTACGGCGTCGCGGCTTGCGCTGAAAACCGAACGCAAAGTAAGGGTATTCAGCAGACAGGCCTATCTCAGCGTTGACTACTTAAAAAAAACAGGCATTGCCATCAAGGCCGACCCGAATATCAACGTTGTCGAAAAGATTCGAGAGCTGAAAAAAGCGGGGACCTTCGCAATGCTGACGCAAAACTGGCAGGACCTTCTTCACGTCGAAAAGCTCGACGTTGACGACAAAGAGCCGCTGCGCCTGGAGCAGGAGGCGTTCCTTCAGGCGGTGGCCGATAAATCCCTCCGACCCGAGGTCAGCGCCGAAGAAGGACTTGCGGCTATGCAATGCGCTGATATGATACTGGAATCCGTGAAAAAACATAGATGGGAATAGTTATTGACAAGTTACCGTTTCTTATTGATGATTGGAGATATGAACATGAAATACGTCAGAAAAGCAGCAGTTCAATTGGCGTTTGTTTCGATAACTTTGACAGTTTTATTGTTCGGTTGTCAGGGGGAAAGAAAAATGGTAAAATTAGAGACCACAAAAGGCGACATTGTAATCGAACCTAATGAAATGGTCGCTCCCATATCGACCGCCAATTTCCTGCGATATACGCAGGAGGGTTTCTACGACGGTACGATTTTTCATCGCGTCATACCAGGTTTCATGATTCAGGCAGGCGGTCATACCCCCAATATGCAGACGAAACAAACACACGAACCGATTATCAACGAGGCGGCCAACGGCCTGAAAAACAACCGCGGCACCGTTGCTATGGCAAGATTGAACCATCCAAACAGCGCTACCTCACAATTCTTCATCAATCTCGTTGACAACAACTACCTTAATTACGAAAGCCCGCGAAATCCCGGCTATGCCGTATTCGGAAAGGTCATAGAAGGTATGGACGTAGTCGATGCGATTGCCCAGGTCAAGACAGGCCAAAGAGGCCCGCAAACCGACGTTCCCGTCGAGCCGGTCATTATAAAATCCGCCAAAATCATCCGGGGTAGATGACGGCCGAGCAGATAATCAGGATTTTTAATATGAAGCCGCTTCCGCTTGAGGGCGGCTGGTTCGTCGAAACATACAGGGCAAAGGAAAACCTTTCACAATCTATTCTCGGGAAAAGATATGTCGGCGCAAGAAACCTCGCCACCGCAATTCTCTATTTGCTCAAAGTTGATACCGTGTCGCTGCTGCATCGGCTCAAAAGCGATGAAATTTTTCACTTCTATTTAGGCGCTCCTGTTACGATGCTGCAATTACAACCCAATGGCAAAAGCGAAATCATCACTCTCGGCCGCGATATTCTCAGTGGTCAAAAACCTCAGGTCGTCATCCCTCAAGGAGTTTGGCAGGGCGCCTTTGTCCGGCCAGGCGGTAATTTCGCACTTCTCGGCTGCACCGTCGCACCCGGCTACGATGATGATGACTTCGAGATCGGCGACAGAGCTGACTTGCTGCGACGATACCCGGACCGGAAAAAACTGATACTAAAGTTAACTCGCGGTTAGGTTTTTACCCGTCCAACCAGTTGATGCGCCAATCGGCTCGGCTCAGGTAGTCGATACTTTGGCGAACAATCCAGAACGATTTTTATCGCATCCTCGAGCGTGCATTTATGACCAACTGAGACAAACACCGGCTTGACGGCGACTCTCGTTCGCAAAACCGCCCCAATCACCTCATTGCCATCGACTAACGGGCTGAAATTTCCCCTGCTTCGAGCCGGCTCATTGAAACTCCCGATTAGCCGGCTTTTTGCACAGCCGACCGACGGTATATTCACAAGCACGCCTATATGACAGCCAATGCCGAATCGCCTCGGATGCGCAATACCCTGGCCATCGACAATCAAAACATCCGGCTTGCATTTGAGTTTCTCAAGGGCGTCGATGCACACTGGCGCTTCCCTGAACGACAATAAACCCGGTATATACGGGAAATTGACCTTTTTCGTCGCCGTCGTTGTCTCGATGACAGTTAAACCGGGCATTTTAATTACGACAACCGCCGCGAATATCCTTTTGCCGTCTTTGCTGAACGCGCAATCCAGCCCCGCCACGATTCTCGGTTTGGCCTTCAAGGGTGTAAACCGCACCCTCCTCGCCAGCCGAATTTGCAAGTCCCTCGCCTGCCGGTAAGTCAAATCCCACTTGTGAAGATGCTTTGTCTTCATATCAAATCCGGCAAACCGAAAAATTGTTTCGTAGTGGCTGTAACCTTATCTGCGAAATTGGCTAATTCCATACCCCTTAGTCCAGCTATAAATTTTGCCGTGTGAATCAGAAACGCCGGCTCATTGACCTTCAGTTTTCTCATCGGCTCAGGCGATAAATACGGCGCATCCGTCTCAATCATCAGCCGTTCAAGAGGGACCAGCTTTGCGACCTCCCTTGTTTTATTTGCGTTCTTGAAGGTAACGACCCCGGTCAGCGAGATGAACCAGCCCTTCTCCAAAACCATTTTTGCCTGCTCGACTGAGCCGGAAAAACAATGAAAAACCACGCCTTTTAGCTGCCCTTTGTGTTTTTCGAGGATTTCCACCGTCTCGTCAAACGCCTCTCTCGAATGAATCACAACCGGCAAGTTCAGTTCTGCCGCCATTTCCAGGTGTTTTATAAAGCTTTCCCGTTGCTGCTCCTTTGTCGAAAATTCGTAATGAAAATCCAGCCCCGTCTCCCCGATTGCGACGACCTTATTATTCTTTGCGAGTTCCTTAATTTGTGCCATTGCAGATTGGTCAGCCGATTTCGCCTCGTGCGGATGTATCGCCGCAGTCGCGAACATATTCTCAAACCGGCCTGTCAGTTCTACCGCCTTGCCGCTTTCTTCAACATCTGTGCCGATTGTTATCCAGCCCGTAATCCCGGCGTCCCTGCTTCGCTGCAAAACCGCCTCGATATCGCCGAATTGCTCATAAGTCAAATGACAATGTGCATCAATCAGGTTCATAGTTTGACATTAAGTGCTAAAAGTTTTTTTGCAATCGGACGCAACTTCTCTCGTATTCCCTTACTTTCCGAAAATAGGAAATCAATAAGCTCTTCTTCGGAACGGCTTCCTGTCAAAATTTGATAAACGGGTGAAATGAAACAATCATATTCATCTTCAAGATTAGGATTTTTATCTACACAGTATGGATTCCAATCGTGAAAGAGAATCTGTCGTATGGAATCCAGGATTTCTGCGGCTCTCTTATCTCTGGGATCTGCCATCTGTTATTAATCCTCCTTTATCGCAAGAAGGCGTTTTTGTAGTGGCGGATTTCTGCTGGTCCACGCTGGCCGAGCGTAACAGTAACTATGTCAAAACGATAAGGGCGATTCTGAATTTCGTTTACAGAAAGAAAATATCGTGCGGTTTTTGTCATCTTGTCAATTTTGGTCTTGTTCACTACCGTTTCGGTCGGTGTAAAATCCTCATCGGCCCTCGTTTTGACCTCGACAAAGACAATCGCGTGGTCGGGAGCGACCATAATCAGGTCGATTTCACCGGCGTTGCAGGCGTAGTTACGGGTAAGTGTTTTCAGACCTTTTTGTTTGAGGAATTTCTCGCACTGCCGCTCCCCCCATTTTCCCAGCAGCTTGATGTCTTTGAGCAGTTTTCTTCTATTGAATATAAAACCAAGCAATCCCGTTTGTCCTTTATGGAACGTTAATGGTTGCGTGGTTTGTCAATCGGTTGCGCTGCTCGTTTCGTCTCTCGTCTTACGGTTACGTCTTTGGGCGTTTTACGCTCTACGCAACCAATACGAGCAGCTCAACCGCAACCGTTTAACGCAAACTCTTATTTTTTCTTCGTGGTTCCATCTAACCTGCGACGGTATGCTCGCTGTGCTCCTGGGCGAGCTTTGTGGCCTTGCCGGTTCGTTCGCGGAGGTAATACAGCTTTGCCCTGCGGGTCTTGCCGCTGCGGGTCGCCCTGATATCGACGATATTGGGCGAGTGCAGCGGGAATATCCTCTCGACGCCTTCGCCGGCTACAATCCTGCGGACGGTAAACGTCGAATTGATGCCCCGGCCTTTGCGGGCGATGACCGTCCCTGAAAATATGCCGATACGTTCCTTGTCGCCCTCCTTGATTCTGCACGAAACGTCCACTATATCCCCGATTTCAAAATGCGGAATATCCTTCTTCAGGCATTTGCTTTCTACCTTGTCAAGCAACTCTGTCTTCACGTTCTAACTCCTGCTGCCTAATTTAACTTGTAATAAAACCAACCCCGATGGGTTTCCCGCGGGATATTCACGCCCGCCCGAAAAGTCAGATATTATAACCCATGTGGCTGAAATGACAAACGTTTTTTCTTATTCTTTTAGCAGGTCGGGGCGGATTTGGCGTGTTCGTTCGAGGGATTGCCGGTGGCGCCATTTTTCGATTTCGGCGTGATGGCCTGAGAGTAAAATATCCGGCACTTTCATATCACGGAAAACCTCCGGCCTTGTATATTGCGGGTATTCCAGGCCCCCCGCGGTGAGCGAAGTCGAACCCCCTCCCGCCGATTCGCTGAAGGTCTCGTCCTGGGCTGAATACTCATCACCCAATGCCCCCGGCAGCAATCGAGCCACCGTATCGATAATCACCATAGCCGCTAATTCACCGCCCGACAAAACGTAATCGCCAATCGAGATTTGCTCGGCAGCAAGACCTGTCCTGATTCGCTCGTCGAAACCCTCGTAATGCCCCGAAATAAGGATGATTCGTTTCTCATTGGCAAGTTCGGCCGCTAATTTTTGCGTAAAGGGTTTACCCTGCGGCGTGAGGAGAATAATCCGTCCCTTTTCTTTGGATTGTTCCGCGACGTGCTTAAAGCAATCAAACACCGGCTGGCACATCATAACCATTCCAGGCCCGCCCCCGTATGGCCGGTCATCGACCTTCTTGTGCTTGTCTTTGGAAAAATCCCGGATATTGGTCAGGACGATTTCGACGACGCCCGAATCCTTCGCCCGCTTCAATATCGAAAAACTCATCGGCGATTCGAACATCTCCGGAAACAGGGTTAATACGTCTATTCGCATATCCTGGAAATTGTATTTTGTATGCAGATTGCGCTGCTCCGTTTTGATTATCGGAGAAACAGGTTATCAGGTAGTGGGTATCAGGATAACAGGTTATCTGGGCTGCCCGTTCTCCTGATTCCCTGATTTCCTGCATCCTGCTTTCCTGATTACCTGGTATCCTTAAACGAGCCGCGCAACCGCAACCGTCCGCAGGACGCCTGACGGCGTTTAATGCAAATTTGAAATTACGCCTTCTTCTCTTCCTTCGACTTTTCTTCTGTCTTGCGTTCCGATTTCAGGAAAGGCAGTCCCGCCGACCTGACCCGTTTTCTCGCCAATGCCCTGCGGGTCTTTCTTTCTGCCGCGTATTTATGCTTTAACCCGGAGCGGAGCAGTATCTCTGAAACCGCGTCCGAGGGTATCGCTCCTTTATCGAGCCAGTATTTGACTCGTTCAATATCGAGGACCAGTTCTTTTTCGGTGTTTTTTTCGAGGGGGTCGTAATGGCCTAATTTTTCGATGATTTTCCCGTCGCGAGGCGTCCGGCTGTCTATCACGTTTATCCTGAAAAACGGCCTGTGCCGCCTGCCCTGGCGCGACATCCTGATTTTTACTGACATATTCTTCTCCTTTTACTAACCGTCTATAATCAATTCTCGCCTCCGCGTCTTGCTGTCGCAAGACAGCAGCGGGGGAGCGAGACACGTTTATCGGAAAAATCGCAAGTTTAGCAGATTCCCCCCAAAAGGCAACGCCTTTTTAGCTAAAAGTCAGGGGTTTTTTCATAAGTGCTGCTCAAGCAAGTCCCTCCGAAGACGGATTTCGGATTTAGTGCTTGGGATTTGATTGCGGCCAAAGGCCGCACCGGTTTCTCTGCTGCTGAAAAAACGACGGCCTCTGACCACAATTCTCGGTCTTCTGTCTTGGGTCTTGCCTGCCCCCGCATGCTGTAGGCGGGGGCGTCTTTTATCTTTCCCAATTGCAACCGGGCGGCAGTTCATAGGGTTCGCTCTCATAAGGCCCGAGGAAGCCGCAGGTAACTCTTGCCATATATAATAAATCGGGGTCGCAAGGATTTGAAGGAACCGATGAGCAGTTACTACCATACGCTCCACTTTTTGAAATTTCTACAGCGCGTTTACCCCATTTAATGTATTCAACGTGTCCGTCGGCAAAAGCAAGGTTCGTGCCGTTGCCATGCCTCAGCGGCGGCTCCATTGTCCAGCAGCCATTTGCCAGTTCACTCCCCGAATTATTTCTGAAGTTCCAGTTACAGAAAGGAATTCTACCTAAACATATATAGATGAGCCGGTGCGCCGGTTGTTTAAACTGGGCCCTGTATCTCCTCGATGTAGCCGCATTGAAGGTGTCACCCGGCTTCAGACCTTCCTGACACCAGCCGCCCGAGTTATGAATACCGTTGGCGCCGTCGGAGCCGGCGTAAGTTACCCTTACACCTTTATCACCGGTCGGACAGGCATATACTTTATAGTCCTTTAAATACTTATACAACGTTCCACAGGCGATCGAGTGCCGCCAGTCCTCTTCCGGCTGCTGCACGGCTTTTTCATAGAATACATCAGCAGTAATGCCGACACACGGCGAGCCGTCAGAAAATCTTGTGTAATAATGCGGTTCTTTTTTCGACCCCATTGCCGGGTCGGTGTCTTTGTTCCATTGATGAGGCATTTCATACCAGCTTGGGTAACTGCCATGTGATGTGTATATCGGATTTCTGGTGCAATCCGTATCAAATGGGTAAATATTACCAGGGCTTAAGCATACGCATCTTGTCGTATATGAGCCAGGGATTTTGTCATTGTTTTCTTCGCAATATGCATGCCACGCCACCATTATCTGCTTCATACTGTTCATGCAAACCGCGCGTTTACCCATCTCCTTGGCCCGGCTCAGGGCAGGCAGCAATATCGCCATAAGAAGCGCGATAATCGCGATTACCACCAGCAGTTCAATAAGCGTAAATCCGGCCCGGCTTCGTTTGGGGCTTGGCTCACGCTTTGCCTGACGAGTCGCCGGGACAAGCCCGCCGTTTATTGTGTTCCGATACGATTCTTTCATAACCATGTCCTCGCAAATCCGCCGTTTTTTTTGGTGTGCAACCCTATAAGAACTACTTATCGAAGTCATCGCAAAACAAAGGTGTGAAACTTGTTTTTTATCCGCCCATATCGGCTGTATCCGCTTTTGTGGACTCGTTACCAGTTTATACTAAAATAATCGGCATTTCAAGCCCGCACGTAAAGAAATTTCCTATTTTTAACTTGCCAGCCCGTTCTGCATTGTGCAGCCCAGTTGCCCTGAGAAAAACCGCAGACACTGGAAATACGGGAAATCCGCAATTCTTGCCTCGGCGTAGCCCCCTGGGCAAAGCCGGATTATATTTTACACGCTTGTCTGCCGTGGTTTTCTCCCCTGTGGCGAGGCGGATTGATTTTTGAATTATTAACGAAATACGCTTCACGCTTCTTTCTGCCTGCCTGACGCTGAATTTTATCGAATATCGAGCATCGTGTATCCAGTATCGAGCATCGAAAAATTTTAAGCCCGTAATTTCGCAGGACTCGTATATCTTAATGGAGGACGAGTGATGACTCGTCCGGGCTGTCAGTTTTGGGTGTGGGCTGGCAGCCCATTTTATTTCCGCACGCCAATTTTGCCTTCCACTTTTTTATTATAATTTCTCTCTGCGGTGAAAAAATCCGTGCAATCCGGCTAATCCGTGGTTTGAAATCCCCCTCGTTAATGATATACTACTCCTTTTTGGCTTAAAACCGACGAATTATTAACCGATAACAGTTAAGACTTCTGCAAAATGAGTGATTTTTAACAGAGGCAGGAACAGATAGGCGATAGATTTGAGTTACAGTCGATGATTTTGCCGC